>CAIVGO010000407.1 GCA_903905445.1 uncultured Bacteroidota bacterium | reverse complement strand
GTGGTGGCCGAAGAGCACCAGCGCAACGGCGGCCTCGGAGATGCCATCGCCAACCTGCTGGCACACAACCTGCCTGTTCCGATGGAATATGTAGGCGTAAAAGACAGTTTCGGCGAAAGCGGAAAACCTTTGGACCTCCTGGAAAAATACGGCTTGGGTAAAAAAGATGTGATCTGGGGCGTAAAGGATGTGCTGGATCGCAAAAAAGCCTAATTACTGATTCAAATCCCAGTTGTACTCCTGGTATTCAATTGTGGCATTGCGCCCGATCTGGGAAACACTGTATTTGTTCAAAAAGGTTTTTACATCGCCAAAATCAGCGGCATACCAGTCAAAAATCTTGCTAATCTTTGCCGTGTTGTTGCGCAGCGCATTGAATTGTTCATTGTTTACAAACGCCTTGGTCCGGGCTTCGAGGGTTTTTTCGAGGTTTTCGGCGGTATAGGCGCGGTTGTGCAGGGGTGGACAAGATTTTGCGGCGCAATTAATGGCAAAATGGATGCGCGCATCTTTATAGGTTGGACGTAAAATATCGTTTTCAATCATGTTCAGGCTGTATTTCTTGCCACCCAGGGTGATGCGTTTTACATCCCATGTTTTCCCTTTGTCCAACTTATTGATGCTTGTAAGCGGGTAGTGGCTTACAATCAATTGTAGGGTAAATGCGTTGTAGGCATTGATCCAATAAGCCATTTGCGCTTGCCGCGTCCAGGTTTCGTCCGGTACATGTTCGCCTAAGTATTTACAATAGGCGTCCAAGGCGGTTTTACGGGTTTTCAGGCCCTTATAATTTACATTGCCGGTGGTGCTGACATAGTTTTTCAGCAGAGAATCGAGGCCAAGGTGCGAAATGGGGGTAGGGTTGGCTTGACTGTATGCCTGGTTGGAACAGACACAAAGGCAAAAAGCGACAAGCAGTGCGCATTTTAGGCCAGAAATGGGCGAAATAAACATGGTGTGTAAAGATTTAAGTGTTTTCTCAAGCATGTGTATTAAAACGTTTTTCAACGGGGTATCGTTTGTTTGCGCCGATAAAATACAACAAGGTGGTGATAATCAAACAATACTGTGGCGTTTTCTTTACTTTTGCCTCCCGCAAGGAGTATCTCAATTATATTCACCTATACGCCGCCGCAATAGGTTTTGTCCAAATTATCCTTCTTAATCATTCCCCATTGCACAAAACTTATTGCTATGGCGTATAAATCCAGCGTTAAATGTCGGTAAAGGTTCAGCATTTAGTTAAAAATTACGACGTACAACGTGCCGTCGATGATGTCAGCTTTGAGGCACACAAGGGCGAAGTACTTGGTTTCCTGGGCCCAAATGGCGCGGGCAAGACGACCACGATGAAAATTATAACCGGTTATTTGCCCCAAAATGGCGGAACCGTCGAAGTGTGCGGGTATGATATTGCCGAAAAGTCCATGCAAGCGCGCGCCTGTGTAGGCTATTTGCCCGAACACAACCCCTTGTATAAAGATATGTATGTGCGGGAATATCTCTTCTTCACGGCGGGCTTGCATGGTATCTCCAAGCCCCGCAAACGGGTAGAGGACATGATCGAGCGCACGGGGCTTCAAAGCCACCGACAAAAACAAATCGGGGAACTTTCCAAGGGTTACCGCCAGCGGGTAGGTTTGGCGCAGGCCATGTTGCACGACCCGCAGGTATTGATTCTTGATGAGCCTACATCGGGGCTTGATCCGAATCAAATCGTGGAGATTCGGCAACTTATAAAAGACTTAGGACGGGAAAAAACGGTCATTTTATCCACCCACATCCTGGGTGAGGTAGAAGCCGTATGCGACCGCGCCATTATTATCAACAAAGGAAAATTGGTGGCCAATGCGGGTATTCAGGAGTTAAAACAGCAGTTTTCGGGGCAATCTTTGGTAACGGTTGGCTTTACAGCGGCCGTTGATGCAGCGAAACTAGCGCAGATTCCCGATGTGCAACAGGTGAAAGACCTGGGCAAAAACCGCTGGCAACTAGCAGCCGCTGCCGACCGCGATATCCGGGCCGCTTTGTTTGCCTTTGCCGTGCAGCATCAATACACCCTGATCGAACTGCACAAAGAAACCTTTAGTGTGGAAGACATTTTCCAGCAATTAACCAAGTAAGATCCATGCGCGCGATTTTTTTCAAAGAAATCAATTCGTTTTTTTCTTCCCTCATCGGCTACATGGTGGTGGGTGTTTTTTTGCTGTTGATGGGCCTGTTGCTTTGGGTTTTTCCTGATTACAGCATCCTGGATGGCAATTATGCCAACCTGGATACCATGTTCAGTGTGGCGCCGGTGGTCTTTATGTTCCTCATTCCAGCCGTCACCATGCGCACCTTTGCGGAAGAAAAACAGGCCGGTACGATAGAGTTGCTGGTTACCCGGCCCATTACCGACTGGCAAATTGTGGGTGGTAAATTTTTGGCAAGCCTGGTATTGGTCATGCTTGCGCTGATCCCGACCGCCGTGTACTATTTCACGGTGTATCAATTGGGTGATCCGGTGGGCAACCTTGATTCGGGCGGCATTATGGGTTCGTACGTTGGCCTGATTTTCCTGGCCGGGGCATTTGTAGCGATTGGGGTATTTGCATCATCGCTTACCAACAACCAGATTGTGGCTTTCGTATTGGCCACTTTTTTGTGCTATTTCGTGTATTTAGCCTTCGATTTGTTGAGCCGTTTGCCGGTTTTCGTGGGCAAATCTGATGATTTGATCCAGTCATTTGGCATCGCGTACCATTATAACTCCGTCAGCCGTGGTGTGTTGGACACCCGGGACGTGATATATTTCGTGTCTTTAATTGCAGTGTTTTTGGCTGCTACGGTATTGTCATTGGGTCGGCGGAAGTGGTAAAACTTACTTAATTTCCCCCGATTCATCAAACACTGTAAGCACCACGCGGCGGTTGAAGCGGCGGTTTTCCGGCAAATCTTCTCCGTCGATGGTTTGGTTATCGCCAATTGGCTCTGCTTCACCCACTACTTGGATGTACATACGGTCGGCGCGTAAGTTTTTGGCAATCAAATAGTTGCGGGCTGATCGCGCGCGGTTGGCTGCTAATACCGCATTGGCTTTCGCGCTGCCTACTGCATCCGTGTGGCCGAGTAATTTCAAACGGTACTTCGGGTTGGAGCGCATGATATCCAGTACTTCCAGCAGTTTTGCCTTTGAATCGGGCGTAAGGCTATAGCGACCAAAATCGAAATAAATGGTGCGGCGCATTTGCGAAGTATCCTGTACGTACACCATGCCATTGCGGAAATAAGGGCAACCCGCGCCACAAAGAATGCGCTGCTCCTCCAGGTCAATCACATAAGCATACGGAAAGCCCTTTTCGATCATGGACTTTTTTACCTTTTCGGCCTCATCCCGGGTTTTGTAAGCCCCGGCAAAATAACGGTATAGGCCCAACTGGTCGGTGCTGGTAATGTATTTTTCAACACCCTTTTGTTTGAAATAATCGGCAGGAACGGGTTCTGCCCGTGCTGTAATTTGAACACGGAACTCCTGTCCACGGGCAATGAACGCGGTAAACAGCAATACGGCTGTAATAGAAAAGATACGAGCTAACATGATGAAACTTTGATGTGGGATTGAAGAAAAAAAGATGAAGTGCGTTTTTAGAGCATACGCTCCCACATGATACCGCAAATATAGACCCAATTTGTACGGATGATTGATGCAACAGCACGAATTAATGCAAAAAAGACGGGCGCTTGACAATTTTGGCATATATATGGGATATAAAAAGTGTTTTTAACCTTTTTGGTGTGCAGGAAGGGCTCCATTAAAAGCACTCAAATTTGTACCTTTGCCAACTTTTTTACAAAAAATACTGTTTCAAATTGCGTCGAGCAGTTTCGGCACTCAATCCGTAAACAACCATGTTTCCAAAATACGATGTCATTGTGGTAGGGGCCGGCCATGCCGGTTGTGAAGCGGCGGTTGCTGCAGCCAACTTGGGCAGTAAGGTGCTGCTCGCCACCATGAACATGCAAACGATTGCCCAAATGAGCTGCAACCCCGCCATGGGTGGCGTGGCCAAAGGGCAAATTGTGCGCGAAATTGATGCACTTTGCGGATACTCGGGTATTGTAACCGACCATACCATGGTGCAATTCCGCATGCTCAACCGCTCTAAGGGCCCTGCCATGTGGTCGCCCCGCGCGCAAAGTGACCGTATGGAATTTGCCAAAAAATGGCGCATGATGCTGGAGGCCCATCCGAACATCGATTTTTGGCAGGAAATGGTGCGTGGTTTGATTGTAAAAGACGGACGGGTAGGCGGCGTGATCACCAGCATGGGCCTCGAAATTGAAAGTACCGCCGTGGTACTCACCAATGGCACCTTCCTGAACGGCATCATCCATATTGGCGAAAAACAGTTTGGCGGTGGCCGCGCCGGTGAAAGTGCCGCAAAAGGCATCACCGAACAATTGGTAGAACTGGGTTTTGAAGCAGGCCGCATGAAAACGGGTACGCCCCCGCGGGTAGACGGGCGCACGATCCATTACGACCGCATGGAAGCGCAACCCGGCGATGATCCGGTTGGGCGTTTTTCCTACACCGATACACCGGTGTTGAAAGATCAATTGCCTTGCTACATCACACATACCAACCAGGAAGTACACGACCTGTTGCGCACCGGGTTTGATCAATCGCCCATGTTTAATGGCCGCATTCAGGGCCTGGGTCCGCGTTATTGTCCGAGTATTGAAGATAAAATTGAACGGTTCAGCGAAAAAAACGCCCACCAACTCTTTATTGAGCCGGAAGGACGCGACACCTGCGAAATATACATCAACGGATTTTCCTCTTCCCTGCCTGAAGATGTGCAGTTTAAAGCCCTGCGCAAAGTTGAAGGCCTGGAGGATGTGAAAATGTTCCGCCCAGGTTATGCCATTGAATACGATTATTTTCCGCCGACCCAATTAAGTTTGGCGCTGGAAACCCATTTGGTGAAAAACCTGTTTTTTGCCGGCCAAATTAATGGTACCACAGGCTATGAGGAAGCTGGTTGTCAGGGTTTAATGGCAGGCTTGAATGCGGCCTTGGCGGCAAAAGAAGAAGCGCCACTTATTCTGAAACGTTCGGATGCATATATCGGTGTGCTCATTGATGATTTGGTGAACAAAGGCACCCAGGAACCTTATCGGATGTTTACCAGCCGGGCCGAATACCGCATTTTGTTGCGCCAGGACAATGCCGATTTGCGTTTGACGCCGATTGCGCACCAGTTGGGCATGATGGGTTCGGATCTTCGCATGGATCGGGTGCGGGCCAAAGTGCAATCCTCTGCTGCAATTGAACATTTTTTCCGCAATACCTCCGTAAGCCCCGACGCGGTGAATCAGTATTTGCAATCCGTTGAGTCGGCCCCCACCGTGCAAAAAGTAAAACTGCACAGTATTTTGCTGCGCCCGCAGGTAGATATTTTTGGATTGGCCCAAGCCTTGCCCGAATTACAGCAGTTTTTGACGCCCTACGACCGTGAAAGTGTAGAATTGGCCGAAATTGCCTTGAAATACGAAGGTTATATCAAAAAAGAAGAGGAAATGGTGGCCAAAATGAGCCGCCTGGAGGATGTACGTTTAAGTGAAAACTTTGACTATCACACCCTTTCCGCCTTGAGTATCGAAGCCCGCGACAAACTTTCACGCACCCGTCCGCTAACGATTGGGCAGGCGAGTCGCATTTCCGGGGTAAATCCGGCCGATGTGAGCGTATTGTTGGTGCATTTAGGCCGATAAGCCGCCGTTGTTACTGATCCCAGCAACGTTCCTGAAGTTTGGGGGCAAATCTTTCATCGCGCAGCATGCGTGCGTAGGAGTTTTGGTTGAATTGCGGCGCGTCTTCCGGGGCACTGGTTTGGAAAATAATGTTCCCCAGTGCGCGCCAGCCATTTTCTTGCAATACCATGGCTACCAGACAGTTACAAGCATGATCCGATTTTTCCGGGTGCGCTTTTTGCTCGGCTTCAACCGCCTGTCGGGCGTAGTTTTCGAGGGTCGTTTTTGCAGGGCGGGAGAAATCTACCAGGTGTACTTGCGGATCGGAGGGCAGGTATAAAACTGTAAAAGCATCGCGGTCACTGAGCGGAAATCCATTGGGCAAAATGATGGAGCCCGGATAGGTAACCGAAAATCGGCCCGAAATGCGCAAACTATCGGCCGTGGTAAAACCGTAAAATATCGTCCTGTATTTGCCTTCTTTTACAATTAAAAGTGCTGTTTCGGCTGTTTTTCCTTTTTCGATGAGTTGTTGCTCGGCTTTAGCGGAGGGCTGGCTAAACATGCTGTACGCGCGGAGGCGTTGGGCCGTTTCCTGTTGGCGATAATAAGAAACGGTACTAAGAATGATTGCAAGCACCAAAACGAGGCCGCCGATGAGCAAAGACATCGTGCGGCGGTTGCGTTTGCTGCGGAGTTTGCGGGCCTGGTTGAGGGGGGTATCAACGGTTTTATTAACCGCAAATTCGTAGGAAAACCGGCCGTGTTCTTTAATCAGGCTGATTTCGCAGAGGTCGTCTTCAATAAAAAAGGAGTATTTTCTGGATTCTTTGACGCTGAAATCAATTTGTACCACCCGTCGGTCGCAATGAATGGCCAGGTGGCCCGATTTATCGCCGTGATAAAGGCCAACGCGGTGCTGACCGCCTTGTTCGCTAAGAAAAACCCATCCGACTTGTGCCATGCAAGGTACGTTTTTGATTGAAAGCCGGAATATACAAACGGCAGCGCATGTACAACGCGCTGCCGTTTGGTTTTCTTATTTACAGGATGCAATTTTCCGTAGCAAATCCTATTGCAATTTTGATTTCACTTTCACCCGTGGGCGACCTACACTGATGTACTGGAAACCCAGTTCTTTCATACGATCCAGGTCGTACACATTCCGGCCGTCAAAAATGAGGTTGTCTTTCAATGCGGCCAGTACTTTTGTGAAATCGGGCGTGCGGAACTCGCTCCATTCTGTAAGCACCAAGAGGCAATCGGCATTTTCGAGGGTAGCATAAATATTTGCGCAGAAATTGACGCGGTCGCCATAGATCGCTTTCACGTTGTTCATTGCTTCCGGGTCGAAGGCATTTACTTTAGCGCCTGCTTCGAGCAGTTCGTCAATGATGACG
>CAIVGO010000406.1 GCA_903905445.1 uncultured Bacteroidota bacterium | reverse complement strand
TGGGTCTTTGGGCGGTTGTTCCATGATTGTTTTATCGCCTTTGCCCAAACCCAGCGCCAACGCTGGAAAAACGTCGGTCACCATATTTAAAAACAGGATTTGCAAGGGCAATAAGGTAGAATTCGGCGCAATAAAACCCAGCGTAGTCACAATGAAGATTTCACTCAAATTGCAGGAAACAAGGTAAATCACAAACTTTTGAATGTTCTGAAAAATCACCCTGCCCTGTGCTACGGCTTTGACGATAGAGGCAAAAGAATCGTTTTTGACCACAATATTGGCCGTTTCTTTCGCCACTTGCGTTCCCCGCATCCCCATCGCAATGCCCACATCCGCTTTTTTCAAGGCGGGCGCATCGTTTACACCGTCGCCGGTCATCGCAACGATATGATGTGCTTTTTGATAAACTGCGGCAATGTCTAGTTTTTGTTTGGGCGTGGTGCGGGCAAAAACGGCGCTGGAAAGTATCTTTTTTTGCCAAGCACTCGAAAACTTATCGCCTTCGGGCAGATCTTTTCCGTTAATTACATTTTGATCCCCCTCATCAATCAAGCCCGTTTTTAGTGCAATATTGAGGGCCGTCAACGGATGATCGCCGGTGATCATCACGATTTTTATCCCGGCATTTCGACAACTCGAAAGGGCCTTTTTGATGTCTGTTCTGGGCGGGTCTAAAAAACCGATCATGCCGACATAAATCAAATCGTTTATAAAATCATCTTTAGGGTGCGCTGTTTCCGTTTTATAGGCAAATGCCAACACCCGAAGCCCCTCTGCTGCCATTTTTTCGGATGCTTCCAGGATTGCTTTTTGATCGCTTTTTTCTAAAGATTTAATCGTTGCACCCGACTGTATTTGTTTGCATTTTTCAATTAAATGCTCCACGGAACCTTTTGCAGCGACAAAATAGCCCCCCTCCGATTTTTGGGTATGCTGCGCGTTTTTATGCAAAGTCCCCATAAGCTTAATCACCGAATTAAACGGTACTTCGCCGATGCGCTCATATTGTGTTTGAAAAGCGCTGGCCGTTGTGCCCGATGTGTTGGCTAAATGAATTAAGGCAATTTCGATGGGGTCGCCCAATAGTTTCTTTTTGGTTTTGGCGGTTTTCTCCGTCGTGTTATTGCACAAGGCGCCAATCAATTTTAGTTTTTCAAAATTCTCTGTGCTGGTTTTTATATCGCCCTCATCAAATATTAAGGTGTCGTTTTTTATATGCACTTTCAGTATTTCATCCGGGAAACAAAAAGTATCCACATAAATCTTGTTTTCCGTTAAAGTGCCGGTCTTATCCGTTAAAATTACGGTAGTGCTGCCCAAGGTTTCTACGGAGGATAAGTCTTTGACGATCACGCTGCGCTTTGCCATACGCAACATACCGTAAGACAATGCCACGGTAGCAACAATGGGCAAACCTTCCGGGAAAGCAGCAACCGCCAAAGCAATGGAGGTTTTTAGGATAGAAACCCAGTCTTTGCCTTGAATAATCCCCGTTATGGCAAAAATAGCCGTCAGAATCAGGGTAAGCCAAATCAGTTTTTTGCTGAGCGTATTGAGTTTTTTGTCCAAAGGCGTTACGGTTTCCGCTGAACTTTCGACTAAGGATGTGATTTTCCCCAATTCTGTATGATGGGCAATACCCGTAACAACCGCTTTCCCTGTGCCATTGATCACGGAAGTGCCTTTAAAAACCATGTTGTGTTGGTCGCCCAGTGCGGCATCCTGGGGCAGCGTTTCCAAATTCTTTTCGGTTGGCAAGGACTCGCCGGTGAGCGACGATTCATCGCATTGCAATTGATTCTGATCCACCAAACGCCCATCGCCCGGCACAACATCCCCCGCTTCCAGCACTACCACATCGCCAATCGTCAGTTTTTCAGACGGAATTTCCTGCACCTTGCCCGCTCGAATGACTTTGGACAACATGACGTCCATTTCTTTCAAAGCGTTCATGGAATTGCGGGCTTGTAATTCCATGAAAAAACCAATGAGCGCATTGACTAAAATGACCACCCCAATCGCAATTGCTTCTATAAAATCTTGAAAATAGAGCGAAACAGCCGCTCCAAGGACCAATAAATAAACAATTGGGCTATTGAATTGCTCCAACAGCATCAACCAAACAGGCTTGGGTTTTTGGGTTTGATAGATATTTAATCCATACGTTTTTGCGCGTTTTTGCGCTTCCGTATCGCTGAGGCCAGCGACTGGATCTGTTTGAAACGTAAGTAATATATCCGCTACCGACAGGGTATGCGCATTTTTGAGCGGGTATTTGATTTTCATTGGTCAATTAAGGACATGAACAAGAACAGTAGCCACAATTTTCATATGCGACTACATAATTACTGTCCAAAATTGGGCTTGTATTAGGTAGGAAGTGTTACACAACTTTGGGGAAAAGTTACAGCGTTCACAGATTGTGCCTACCGATGATTTTATTAAAAATTCGCGAGCATTTTCACTAATGGACATTTGTCCAGTAGCAATGGCTGGGCCGTACCGAATTTTGCAGCATCAAATTTAAAAAAACAAAAAAGATGAAAAAGCAAATTCTCGTTGGGTTCATGCTCCTGGTAGCCATCCTCGCACAAGCACAAGACCGATTTCCAAAAAACCAATTAAGCATCAATGCATTTCGAAATCCTTCCATTGGCTTGGAATACCACCGCAAGCAAGTGTCGATTCATGGCGGATATTATCTGACCAATTTTGAAAGCAATGTTACCACCAAATTTGTAAAAGCAGGCGCCAACTATTGGTTTTTACCCTTTGGCAAGCAAGCAATTCCATCGTCACTTTATGTTGGTGCATCCTATTTGCGCGGGTTGTCCCGTGCTTACAAGGATCAGAATGCAGTGGCCTTTGAGGCAGGAGCGCGATTGGTTGTTTGGCAGGGACTACACTTTCGTTTGGGTGTAATTGCCTTGGCATCAGAAGGACAATCTTTAAAAATAAATCCGACACCAAGCATTGGGTACTCTTTCAAATTTTAAAAAACATGAACCATTTACAAATATGCGCACTGATTACAATGGCCCTGTTCAGCGCAAAAAGCGCAGGTGCACAAAACCCATTGTCGCAAAACACGCAAGTGGAAGTTGGTGTTGGATTTATCAGTCCTAACTTCCGAAAGGGGGTCGAACTGATGCGGTCGTATGAACTTCGGAAAAGTGGCTTAAGTTATTTTGCAGATAAAAACGGCAGCCGGGCAGCAGTTGGGAAATATTCCTCCAGCAAGGGATATAACTTAACAATCGGTTTTTACAAACCGGTGAAACAAGTGAAAGGGCTGATGCTCGGCGCCTTGGTACGAAATGCCCAAACAGGGGCAACTCCGGAAACTGGAGATTACGCAGAGGCTTACTTCTTCAATTTTATCACGGCAGGTATTGCTGCAAAATACTATCCATTTGAGCGGAACAACCTGTTTGTAAAAGTTGATTTTGGATTGGCGGCCGTACTCACGAAAAACCGGTATTTGAATGAAACGGCACAGCAAAATTTCTTCCACCAATTTGGCATAGGCAATGCTTTCGGCTTTGAACTAGGTTATGCACTACGTCCATTTAAACCTAAAAATAAAGCAATTGAGTTGAAAGCTGGATATCAACTGGCCAATACCCGGGTAGAAGTAAATGGAATTGGCGATGATCAATGGCAATTTGGGGCACTTTATCTTGGTACATCGTTCAATTTTTAATGCAAAACAAGATGATCACGATATTAGGAACCGGGCAAGTAGGCAAGGCTGTCCTTGACCAATTGCAAATTGTACGCCCTGAAAGTGCCATCCTACTGGTAAATCGATCGGGTAAAGCGCCTTTCGATTTACCAAAAGGCACCAACATAGTCGGAATGGACGCCACCGACCCGGGCGTATTGGTCGATGTTTTCCAAAAATCCGACCTTGTGTTTGTCTGCATGGATGTACCCTATCAAAATTGGCAAACGTTTTATCCGTTGCTTTCAGACGCCCTGGTTGCAGGGTTAAAAAACACTGCTGCCAAATTGATTTTTGCCGACAATATGTATTCATATGGCAATCGGAAAGGGGAACCCTTGTACGAAACGCTGGCGCACACCGCCAAAACCCAAAAAGGAAAAATCCGGGCGGATGTAATCAAAAACTTTGAACGGAATGGCTTGCAGGAAAGGGTGGCGATTGTAAAATCATCCGATTTTATTGGGCCGCGCATTGAAAAAGGCGTTTTTGGCATCGACTTTCTGGCCAATGTATACCGCAACAAGGCAGTCAATTTGCCAGGAAATGTCAAGATGCCACACCATTTTACCTTTATCGAAGATTTTGCCAAAGCGATGGTTTTGGTAGCATTTGAACCGGTGGACTTCAATGGGGTATGGCATGTGCCCAATGCGCCTGCTATTTCACAAAAGGACTGGATTGATTTATTCCGTAAGCATACCGGCCGCCCCATTAAATACCGAACAATTCCAAAAATTGTCGTAAAATTCGTTGGTATGTTTAATCCGTTTGTCAGAGAACTCCAGGAACTTTCGTATCAATTTGAGTACCCGTACCTGGTAAACGCACAAAGGTTTATTGAAAAATTCGGAGATATCGCAACCCCCCATGACCAGATTGTCCAAAAAACAATAGATTGGTATCGGGAAACGGTGGTTTAGCGCTGCTAAACCACCCCTCACCCCAGCACCAAATCCGCCCCCGATTTACCCACCAACGACCCAATTGCCACGCCCATGCCGCTCAAGCGCACGGAAACCACCACATTGGACGATACGTGCTCGATGATCGGTTTCTTGATCGGGCCCAAGCCCAAAATACCGCTCCACCAGCTGTCGATAGCCGGTTTTTGCTCCGGACAAATGACGGTGTGCAGCAATTGCGCCAGGGCACTTCGAATCATTTCGTTGCTGCCAAATTGATCGGTGGTTTCTTCTTCGAAGGCGAGGAAGCGTCCGCCGCCCAGCAAAATGCGCCCATCTATGTTGCGGAAATAATAGTAGCCGCGGTCGTAATGAAAACAGCCTTTTACGGCCAAATTGGGTATTTTTTGGGTAATGAGCACCTGATTCCGGGCTGGAATTACATCAAGGTTGGGCAGCAAACGTTTCGCAAAACCATTCACGGCCACCAGCACTTTCGGCGCGTGCAACTGCCAGCCAAAATCGGTTTCCAGTTGCACGCCATTTTTTGTATCGGCGATACTGCGGATACCTATGCCGTTGAAGATGCGCACCCCTTTGGCATGGGCCAGTTCGAGCAACTTTTTCATCATTTTGCCCGTATGGACCTGCCCTTCGCTGCGGTTCAAAATCAAATGCCGCACCCCATGAAAGCCAAATGAAGGCAAACGCTCATCTACAGGCTGGTACGTATCGTTTACGCCCGTAATCGCCGCCATTTTTTGGTTAAAATCGGGCATGCGCTCCAGGCATTCCTGAAAAGCGCTTTCTTCATCGTCGGTAAACAACTCGTAACCGCCCAGCATTTCAAAATCCATATTTTGATCGCCCACCATGGAGCGCAACAGGTGCAATCCCCGCCAGCGTTGTTCCACCAGGGCCAACACGTCATCTTCCGTCATGCGCGAAAGGTCGTCCAGCAACTCGGTCATGGAGCCAAAACAGGCGAAACCCGCGTTGCGCGTGCTGGCGCCAATGGGCAAAGTGCCGCGTTCCAAAATGGCCACTTGCAGGTTTGGATTGGTTGTTTTGGCATGAATAGCAGCCGCTAATCCAACTATACCGCTGCCAATGATGGCTAAATCAATATCTTTGAAAAAAGTTTCCCGCTCCCAATAACTCAAATTATAGTTCAGCATGGGTATTTTGTCATGTTTACGCATTGGACAACTGATTAAAGGTAAAAACTAAAGCGTGTCGATACCTCCAATTCCAAATACCTCGCCAAAATAGGGACGCCCGATTTGGTGCCGCAAAATAAAGCGCATTTGGTAAGATAATTTGCGCGAATTTTACCCCACAGAAACGAACACGTTATGGATTTTTTTACACAGTTATCACGCGACATTTCCCGGGGTTTTAGTCCCGAATTGCCCAAAGATCTGGGCAATATGGACGACCACCTCGATTTTATCCTCGATAAGGTGCAGCCGTACGGGGAAGATATTGGTGAAAAAGAAGTTTGGCTGAGCAAACGCTGGAAAGAAGTACGCGACGAGGAAGGCTTTCATGAGGCCATTTTACATATTTTTAATCCGGGCGGCGAGTACTTGCTCACGCTCGATGGCAATATTGTAAAAGGCGCCTGGCGACAACTGGGCGGCGATAACACGCTGATTATTGAAATGTCGGGCAAAGGGGAACTGTTCGACCTCTGTTTCCTCAATCCGGATTTTATGATTTTGTCGAAACACGGCGACCAGGGACGTAAAGGACTGCGGCGCTATTTTTGCCTGGTACACGAACCGGCCACCCGCGGCAGAAGCGGCGACCTCGATTGGCGCAACCTCATGGAGCGCATGTACAATGTGTACCGAGAGAACAGCCTGAGCCTTTGGGCCTGGTTGTTTTTCCTGATGGCCATCGCGGCATTGATTTATTTTTCGCTTAAATAAGTCGCCTCAAGGGCGCTTCAACACAGCAAGATGCATTATATTGATTGGATTGTACTGACCTTTACCCTGGCCTTGGTCATTTTTTACGGCATGTACAAAAGCCGCAACCAAGGTTCAAGTGAAAATTTTCTGGCTGGCAACCGCGATTTACCCTGGTGGACCATCGGCCTGAGCATTATGGCGACCCAGGCGAGTGCGATCACGTTTTTGAGTACCCCCGGACAAGCGTATGCCGATGGGATGCAGTTTGCGCAATTTTATTTCGGTATGCCCATTGCCATGATTATCCTGGCTTATGTGGTGCTGCCTATTTATTACAAATTGCGGGTAACCACCGCTTACGAGTACTTAGAACAGCGTTTTGATGTGCGGATGCGCACCTTTACGGCCATTTTGTTTTTGATTTTGCGGGGTATTTCGGCGGCCATCAGTATTTATGCACCGGGCATCATTCTTTCTACGGTGTTTGGCTGGAACCTGGCGTTTACCAATTTCTTTTTGGCGGCTTTTGTGATCATTTACACCACTTTTGGGGGTAATGCGGCCGTAAGTCGCACCCAGGAGTTGCAAATGACCATCATGTTAGGCGGATTGATCCTGGCGTTTTTCCTGGTACTGTACCAATTACCGGAAGGGGTAGGACTGCCGGAAGCCTGGCAAATTGCGGGCATCACAGGCAAAACCCAGGTGGTGGATTGGTCCTTCAGTTGGCACGATCGGTACAATGTTTGGTCGGGTGTGCTGGGCGCTACCTTTTTATTTCTCTCGTATTTTGGCACCGACCAGAGTCAGGTCGGGCGGTATTTATCGGGAAAATCCTTGCGGGAAAGTCGCTTTGGGCTGTTGTTCAATGGTTTTGTAAAAATTCCGATGCAGTTGCTGGTATTGTCGGTTGGGGTAATGGTGTTTGTATTTTACCAGTTCAACCAGCCGCCGTTGTATTTCAACCAGGCCAATCGCATCAAAATTGAAAAAACACCGCAAAATGCGCAATTGGTGCAATTGGAAGCCCGCGCGGATACGCTGTTTCAGTTCAAAAAAAATACGCTCACCCAATTGACCGAGGCTTTACACCAATCGGATCCGGGACAAATCGCCGCGGCCCGCACGCAGCTGCAACAAATTGACCAGCAAAGTGTGCAATTGCACGACCAAGCGGTTGCAGTCGCCAAAGAGGCCTTGCCATTGTTAGATTCTAAAGACAAAGACTATATATTTATCGGATTCATTATGAACCACTTGCCAGTAGGCTTGATAGGGTTGATGTTTGCGATGATTTTTTGTGCCTCCTGGAGTACCAAGGCTTCTGAGCTCAATTCTTTAGCGGCTACGTCCATCAATGATATTTACCGGCGTTCGTTGGTAAAAGACCGCGACGATACCCATTATTTCCGGGCATCGCGGTTGGCCACCGTGTTTTGGGGTATTTTTATCATGATTTTTGCCACCTATGTTAAGTTGCCCGACAACCTGATTCAGGCGGTCAACATGATTGGGTCTATTTTTTACGGTACCATGCTGGGTATCTTTTTCACGGCTTTTTTCCTCAAAACAGTACGCGGAAAGGCTGTTTTTTGGGCGGCTTTGGTTTCGCAGGGCGTGGTGTTGTATATGTTCTTTTGGGTGGATAAAGATGCGTATTTGTGGTACAATCCCTTGGGCTGCGGCTTGGTGATGGGCTTGAGTTTGATTTTGCAATACACGGTATTTTTCAATAAAAAATAGCCTTCACGTTGCTTGCGCAAGCAAGTATTTGTGGTACAATCCCTTGGGCTGCGGCTTGGTGATAGGCTTGAGTTTGATTTTGCAATACACGGTATTTTTTAATAAAAAATAGCCTTCACGTTGCTTGCGCGGGGTTCCACTACTGCTTGCGCGGGGTTCTACCCCGTGCATCAATCATTCGGGCTCTGCCCGCATATCCTCCTCGGGCAGAGCCCGAATGATCGGTACACGGGGTAGAACCCCGCGCAAGCAAGTATTTGTGGTACAATCCTTTGGGCTGCGGCTTGGTGATGGGCTTGAGTTTGATTTTGCAATACACGGTATTTTTTAATAAAAAATAGCCTTCATCATGCTTTAACCTCAATCAAAATGCCTTCTACTTCTTATCAGCGAAAAGCACGTTATTATATGCTTTCCTGGCTCAAACACGATCTCAAAGCCAGTATTACCGTGTTTTTCGTGGCATTGCCGCTTTGTTTAGGGGTAGCGATGTCGTCTGGTGTACCCGTTCTTTCCGGCTTGATTGCAGGCATCATTGGCGGCATTGTGATTTCAACCCTGAGCAAATCAACATTTAGTGTGAGTGGTCCGGCGGCAGGCTTAACGGCCATTTGTGCTGCTGCAATTGCCCAATTTGGTGCGCTTGAATTGTTTTATTTGTCGGTTGCGGTGGCAGGACTATTGCAAATTCTGTTGGGCGTTTTAAAATTAGGAGGTTTTACCCATTTTATACCTTCAACGGTGATTAAGGGCATGTTGAGTGCCATTGGCATTATCCTTATTTCAAAACAAATACCTCAATTAATTGGCTACGGTCAGCCCGATTTTTGGTCGAATGAGTTATTCAACATACTAACACTGCAACATGTATTTAGCAACATGCGCAGTTTATATGCCGAAATGAGTTTGGGCGCCGTTGTAATTTCGTTGCTGTCGATGACCGTATTAATGGGGTGGAAAAGATTTTTTGCAAAGCGTTTCCAATTTATTCCGGCATCCTTTTTAGTGGTTTTATCGGCTATATTATTGGCTAATTTATTTAATGCGTATATCCCTGTATTAAAACTGAATGAAACGCATTTTGTGCACATTCCGAAGGATATTACAGCGCAGTTTGCGTGGCCCAACTTAGGCGTGTTTTTTAGCAATGCTGCGATATGGCGCAATGCAGTGGTGATTTGTTTTGTTGCGACGCTTGAAACGCTGTTGAGTGTTGCCGCGATTGATAAGCTGGATCCCTTGAACCGCGTTACACCACAGAATCGCGAATTAATTGCGCAAGGCACTGGCAACTTTTTGAGTGGCCTGCTGGGGGGCCTGCCAATTACTGCGGTAATTGTGCGCGGTTCAGCCAATGTAGAAGCGGGTGCTAAAACCCGATTATCTTCATTTACCCACGGAATTTGGTTGCTGTTGGCCATTTTATTTGCAATTCCACTGCTCAATCAAATCCCGTACTGTGTACTGGCAGTTATCCTCATCCGCACGGGCTACAACCTGGTTAAGCCTAAAGCAATCCTCGCTATATACAAACAAGGCAGGGAACAGTTTTTGCCGTTTATGGTAACGGTCGTTTCGATTTTACTCACTGACCTGCTGATTGGGGTATTAATTGGCATTGCGTATGCCATTTATTTTTTGATCAAATACACGTATCACGCCGGTTTTACCCTGAAAGAACATCAAAATGGGCATATTCAGTGTTTTACAGTACAACTTGCACTAAACGTCAGTTTTTTGAACAAGAAGCGTTTTGTGGAAATGTTAGACAAACTACCCGAATATGCTTCGGTGGAAATCATTGGGTCTGATAGTGTGTACATAGACCATGACATCCTGGAAATTTTTCAGGAATTCAAGGCCAAAGCGCACGTTAAGCACATTGATTTTAAATTAATCGATGTTCCATCGGTTGAAATCACCGCGCTGCATTAGATTACAGGAACACGTTTTGGGCCATACTTTCTTTGCTTGCGCGGGGTTCTACCCCGTGTACCGATCATTCGGGCTCTGCCTGCTTATCCTCCTCGGGCAGAGCCCAAATGATTGACACACGCGGTAGAACCGCGCGCGAGCAAGAAGCAAATTGAAACCGCTGGTATTCTTTTTATCCACCCAGGAGATCATCATAAAACGCTTGCCAAATTGGCGTAATTTCAATTAAAGCCGTATAAGTATCTTGGGATATGGAAGATCTTTCTGAATTTGCTGCATAAAATGGCGCGCTGCTGTATTTCCATTGCTCGGAATATGCTACCAGTCCAGCTCGGACCGCATTCATGTGAATGTACTCCAATTTCTGCGCAATAACGGCTTCGGTATAAAGCGCAACAGGATGGTATTCATGCTGCCATACTTGATAGGTCTGCTTATCTTTTTTACCTAAAGCCAAATAACTGAACAAATAAAGCAGCCAGGTACGCCTGCTTTCAATCGTATTAGGATTTTTCAGATACTCCAGTATTTTACGCGCGGTAAAATGTTTCCAATCGCGCATCACATCCTGTAATTCAAAAGGAGGACTGCAACTTACAATCATGTGTACATGGTTGGACATGATGGTGTAAGCGTGAATTTTTAAGCCTTTATGTTGTTGACAATATCGCCAACTGTCTAAAACAATGTCTCGGTAAACTTGTCGACTAAATAAATCAACCCATCCTACGATGGTACAAGTGATAAACTGCAATCCATGCGGGTCGCGTACTTTATATCGTTCACTCATGCGGTTTTGAAGGTACTTGGATTAAAGGATTATGAATTAAAGTGCTTTGAAATAC
>CAIVGO010000405.1 GCA_903905445.1 uncultured Bacteroidota bacterium | reverse complement strand
GTATTTCAAAGCACTTTAATTCATAATCCTTTAATCCAAGTACCTTCAAAACCGCATGAGTGAACGATATAAAGTACGCGACCCGCATGGATTGCAGTTTATCACTTGTACCATCGTAGGATGGGTTGATTTATTTAGTCGGCAAGTTTACCGAGATATTGTTTTGGACAGTTGGCGATATTGTCAACAACATAAAGGCTTAAAAATTCACGCCTATACCATCATGTCCAACCACATACACATGATTGTAAGTTGCAGTCCTCCTTTTGAATTACAGGATGTGATGCGCGATTGGAAACATTTTACCGCGCGTAAAACACTGGAGTATCTGAAAAAACCCAATACTATTGAAAGCAGGCGTACTTGGCTGCTTTATTTGTTCAGTTATCTTGCTTTAGGTAAAAAAGATAAGCAGACCTATCAAGTATGGCAGCATGAATACCATCCTGTTGCGCTTTATACAGAAGCCGTTATTGCGCAGAAATTGGAGTACATCCACATGAATGCAGTCCGTGCTGGACTTGTAGCATATTCCGAGCAATGGAGATACAGCAGCGCGCCATTTTATGCAGCAAATTCAGAAAGATCTTCTATATCTCAAGATGCTGGTGCTGATCTAATAGAAATTACACCAGTTTGGCAAGCGTTTTATGATGATTGCCTAGAGGGATAAAAAGATTACCAGTTTACCCCGCGCAAGCGTTGATTAACCGATTTGTTTGATTTTGGATTTTCGATTGGATTTGGGATTTGTTCGATTTTCGATTCAAAAAACTTCCAGGTGTATTAAACCAATTTGATTTTAAAAGTCTAAGGGGGCAAATCAATTTTGCTTTCTACGATGAGGATTTCGCGACACTGCATTTTTCTTTTTTTTTATCTATTTGTTAAAGAGGACGTTTCAGCACAATCTTTTAACGAAATCTTGGGAAGACCTACTGATAAATCGATGACAATCAGCGTGTTGTTCAGCGATGTGGTTCAGGTTTATTTTGAGTATGGTACCTCCCAGGGCGTTTTTTCACAGTCCACAGCAACCATTACAAGTCTGCCGGAAACGCCGGTCGTTATGGAGTTGCAACCCCTCTTGGCAAACACGCGGTATTATTATCGTACAGTTTTCAAAACGCCCGGGGCGGCAAATTTTCAGGTTGGCCCAACCAGAACCTTTCATACCCAACGCGCGCCTGGTGCTACTTTTACATTTACAGTGGAAGCCGACGAGCATTTGTACGACAAAAAGGGCATTCGAAGCCTTTATCAAATCTGTCTCGACAATCAGGCAAAAGACGAAGCGGATTTCATGTTTTCGCTCGGAGATACGTTCGGCGACGATCACACACCAGAAACCACCACCAGCGATGATATGAAGGAATTGCACCGCGATTACCGCCAATACCTCGGCGCGGTGTGTCATTCGATGCCATTCTTCTTTTGTCTTGGCAACCACGAGGGCGAATCCGGGTATTTCCTCGAACAAACACCGCCGAATAATATCGCAGTTTATGGAACAAATTGGCGCAAATTCTACTATCCCAACCCGTTTCCCAATGATTTTTACAGCGGAAATACCACCTTGGAGCAGTACGGAATCGGTCACCCTGAAAATTACTACGCTTTTTCCTGGGGGGATGCGCTTTTTGTGGTGCTGGATGTTTACCGCGATTGCAATGTAAATGAAAAGCCTCAAAAGTGGGACTGGACGCTCGGGGAAACACAATACAAATGGCTCAAAACGACCCTCGAAACGAGTACACAGCAACATAAATTCGTCTTCGCACACCATAATCGTGGGCAGGGGCGCGGCGGAATTATACCTGCAACAGGTTTTGAATGGGGTGGTATGGATGCCGACCAGTATAAATTTGACACCTACCGCCCTGGCTGGGGTTTGCCTATTCATCAACTCATGGTTGCCCATGGCGTAAACATCTTTTTTCAGGGGCATGACCATCTCTATGCCAAAGAGGAACTGGATGGCCTGGTATATCAGGAAGTGCCTATGCCGAGCGATACCAGTTACGAAATCGGTGTACTTGCCAACGCCAACGCCTACACCGATATAACGCTCGATGGCTCGGGTCATCTCCGCGTAACCGTGGATCCTACTTGTGTGACCGTTGATTATGTTGCCGCATACTTACCTAAAGATACGCTTGGAGTACACAAAAACCGCGAAATTCGTCACCAGTATAAGGTAGGCGTATGCGAAGTTCCGACAGGAGGCGGGCCCTCGTTGGACGGCCCTTTTTTCGAGATTTTCCCCAACCCCGCAACCGAAAAGTTAAACATTCGGGTAAAAAACACCGCCGCATTCGACCGAAGGATTGAGCTTGTAAACATGCAAGGGCAATTGATCCAAACAACGGTATTGTCGGCAGAATTAGATGTATGTACAATAAATTTAGGCGGTGTTTTATCAGGTATTTATTTGGTAAAAATATCGAATGGCAACTTTGTGAAAACGATTAAAGTTGCTGTTTTTTAATCATTTATGACATAATTCGATCAATGCCTTTCATGATCTTCTGCACTTTTCAATTTTAAAGCATGTTTAAAAAGTACATCCTCGCTTCGTTTTTTGCACTGCTTGCTGCAACTGCTTTTCCCCATAATCCCGATGCAAGCCTGGTTCCGCTGCATACATGGCATCCTAAAAACCAGCATCCCTTCCACGCTTCGTTTTTAATAGTGCGCAACGACAGTGTTTTTCTGGAAAACGAGCACGATCAGGTAAAAGCATTTTTGTATACCGCGCTTTCGACAGAAGATCAGCACTTTATTCGGGGGAAAATAGCGGCAATTGCGCAGATGAACCAGTCAAAAATAGCGGCGCTAGCTGCTCCATTGACCGAAAGCAAGCCTGTTTCCAATTTTATTTCCTGGCTTTTGGGGAGTGTTTTGCTCCTTTTTGTTTTCCTGACGGCGATCGCATTTTTCAAAAAAAGCAAAAAACTGGCTTTGGCACTTTCGCTGAGCGGCATGGCATTTTTATGCGCTTTTAAAGCGGAGATAACGGATAAATTACTGGGTACCGATCCGATTTTTATGGATTCGGCTTTCGAGCCGTTCAAACCGCAGGTAGCAACGCATTGGGACGATACCTGGTTTTATGTTGAATCGAACGGTCTTCCAACCACACACGCCATGATGACCGGTATCACTGCCTGGCAGCAGCAAGTGCCTATTCCGCAATGCTATGTGGGCACCAACGCCTGGCAAATACCCCGCAACCCCGTCCTGGCAGCCACCCCCGTACCGGTCAATCAGCAGCATTTTCTGCGCGGTGCAGTAGCCATTGCCGCCAACGGTATCCCTATTTTCAACCCATACACTAATACGGGGGTGGATGCTTTTCTGGATGGCCAACTTGATCAATGGGGCGGACATAGCGGACGGGCCGACGACTACCATTACCATATCGCACCCATGTTTTTGGACACACAAACGGTTGATATTCTGCCAATTGCATTTGCGCTGGATGGCTTTGCCGTGTACGCAAGCCTTGAACCAGACGGCACTCCGATGCTCCCACTCGATGGCAATCATGGACATTTTTACGGAACCGGCGCTTACCATTACCACGGAACAACCACCGCGCCCTACATGATTGGGAACATGGTTGGGCAAGTAACCGAAGACGCAACCCTTCAAATCATTCCCCAAGCAAAGGCCACGCCCGTGCGCCCCTCACTTACGCCGCTTAACGGGGCAACGATTACCGATTTTGTATCCAATCCTGGTGGAAACGGCTATACCCTCACCTACACACGCAATGGGCAAACCTTTAAAGTGGCGTATAGCTGGACGACAGGCGGGGTGTATACTTATGAATTTATCGGGCCAACCGGTACAAGCACCCAAACCTACAATGGGCAATTACCCTGCACGGTGGTAACGGCGACCAATGAAATTTCCGCTTTCGAAAACAGTGTTGTGATTTTTCCTAATCCAAGTTCGGGAAGTATTTCCTTAAAAATCAAGGATTTGAAATGGGCGCAAAACCCAACTGTTCAAATATTTGACGCACAAGGCAATCTGGTATTTCAAAAAGCAAAGGCCGATACGGGTTTGGAAATCAACGGCTTGGCGCGGGGTGTTTATTTTTTAAAAATCAAATTTGAAAAGGGCCAAATCAGCCGTAAAGTGCTTGTACAATGATGTTTTCTTTTAAAAAAGTGCTTGTTTTAGCAGCCTTGGTGTTGGTTTCTGCCCAAATTTCGACGGCCCAAATTCCTAAAACCATGCGTCGTTTGCCGG
>CAIVGO010000404.1 GCA_903905445.1 uncultured Bacteroidota bacterium | reverse complement strand
TCTTCAAAAGATAAGGGGATTGAACGAATTGCAAACACAAGCAGTCGGGCGCTTGGATTAGGAAGACCAACACCGACTTTTATTTCAGATTGGTAATTTTATCTGCCGCACGAGGAAACTTGGGCGGCAGTTTTTTTTCCCGCATAGAATTCGAGGGTCACAAGATGATAGATGCGATTACGTCCACTCCAATACACTCGCATAATACCCTTATCAGCGACGAATACAGTAATTAACCTTGTACCGGATAACGGTGGAATCGCAAAGTCGCCGGAATGATTGATAGGTTTATCTGCTGCCTTAAATATGAAGCAAATGCAAAATTTTGACAAATATATTTACTTTCTTTTTTAATAGTAATACTATTTTTGCTTTTAAAATCCTCTACATGAAAAAAACAATATTGCTACTTGGAATAATATCATTGTGCATTCAATGCCGCATGCTCGGCCCAGCAGACTTTGCGGTAACGCCCATACCCACTAAAATTGATTTACCACGCCTGGAAATACTTACCCACCAGCAAAGTTTTGGGGCCATGTTTGGCAACGCGCTTTGGGGAAATCAGTTTTTGATGTACGACAACAGTTGGTCGACCTTCATGCCGGTGGGGTATCAGCGCAGCATCGCACCACGCAAAATCCTGGATGCCATGGGATATCTGGAGCGTGAGACGGCTGCTATCAGTCGGCGCACAGGCAATGCGCACGGTTATGCACGGTACAAATTGCTATATTATGAAGTGCGGCAACCCGGGTTTGGCTGGGAAATTTTATCCTCCCTCACCTGTTTTATCCCCAATTTTTTTGGGATGCCGTTTAACAGGCTGCGCACCGATCTGGAATTGCAATTAGAAATTGTGGATGCACAGGGCAATATACTTTCTACGTACCGCAGCGCACAATCGGCGCTGGTCTGGTCGGCACCTTACTGGGGCTATTGGTGGACCGATGCCGTTCGGAAGGCGTGTATTTCGGCCCTTCAAATGGCGATGACTGATATAAAAGGACAAATAGCGTTGGATCGGAATACCTTAGAAACCCAATTGTTGGATGGTGGACAATTACCGCCCTTTGTTTCGGAAGGGTACCGGCGTTGAACGGTTGGTGTTTTGTAATTTTAAAATAAAATATGGAGTAAGCCCTGAGCGCAGGACTTACTCCATATTTTATTTCGATAGTACCTCCAATCCCATTTTTTCAATAATGCCGAGTACTACTTCGTCCCATTGCATGTTCAGGCTATAACCCAGTTCAATATCGGTTTTTTTCAGGCCATCTACAATACATGCATAATCTGTTGAGGGACAAGCAAGCGCATCGGCATACCAGGTTCGACTATTTACAAATTCGCCAAAATCGACGATGGCTTCTTCTGCCGAGTAATACACGCGAAACTTGGTTGCGGCATCGTCGTGCTACTTTGAATACGTCTTACCTGTCCAGGGGCTGCTGGCTTTAATGCCAAACGGATTGCCTGCATTTATAAATAGTTCGCTACTAAACCCGGATTCATTGATTGCAATGGCAATCACCACGGGTGCTGCGACGCCTGTGCGACTTTCCAATTGAACTGCGGCGCGTACAAATGATTCGACAGTTCCGGCATCGGCATGGTAAATTTCCGTAATGCGCGCAGCCACCAGCAGCATGGTTTCTTCGGTTGGGGTGGTTGCTTTATTTATTTGATTAACTAAGCGGGCCTCCTGGCTAAAGGCATTAAAAGAAAAATAACACAATAAATTAGCCAGAACAAGAAAGATAAACATCCATTTGTTTTGCATGGTTTGTGGGTTAAACTGTAAAAAAGAGGTAAAAAAAACCGTGTTAACGGTCGTCAACACGGTAAATTATGGCCTTGAACAAAGCGTATAAAGTGCCACTAAGGCAATGAACAGAAAATGCAAATGAAGAAGGAGGAGGGCTTTTGCGAGGGAAAGAACATGTGTTTTAATTCACTGAAAATTAAATGTTTCCGCCCCGTATTATCCGCAGAATGACTGCGATGATGGCAATCACCAACAGGATATGAATAAGGCCTCCAGCGTGAAAACCGATGAATCCGATGGCCCATCCGATGATGAGGATGACCGCAATGAGGTAAAGTAGATTGCCCATGTGTGTTGTTTGTATTAGTGTTTGTTTGAGTAACAAAGGTGCTGGAATGTGCGGTTCAATCTGTTACATTATACACGCAATATATTGCATTATTCACAGGTGTAATTGATATGTGAATAATGTAAGTATTTAATTTAATTATGTAACAGATTCATTTTAAAAGGCCCTGACCTTTGCATCTTAATTCACACTAAATATCAAACATGAAACACACAATCAATTATACCATGATGCTCCTTGCCTCGATCGCCTTGTTTTTGGGCAGCATCCAGTATGCAAGCGCACAAAATGTCGAATTTGGCATTCGATTTATGCCTACGTTTTCAAAGTTTAACTTGAAATCCAATACGGGCACTACCATTAATGGACAAGTAACCGTGGGATATGGAGCAAGTGCATTTTTGGGCATTAATTTGACCGATTATGTAGGCATTCAAGGGGAAGTGATTTATAGTGCTGTATCCCAAAAATACACGGAAGTGGATGTGGAGCGGAACATTAAACTGAAATATGTAAATATTCCCCTGCTGCTTTCATTGAACACCGGGAAAACGCGTAAGGTGAATCTGAACATTGTTGCGGGCCCACAAATTGGCATCAGCGCCGGAACCGATCTGGAAATATCGGGCGGCGAAATCTCTACCCGGGACAATGGTGTGCTTTCTATTAAAAAAGGCGATTTGGGGTTTGCATATGGTGCAGGACTTGATTTTGGTTTGAATCCAACCCGTACCGTACGTTTAGGCGTAGGCTATCGGGGTGTATCAGGACTTATCGATATCAGTGACCGCGGCAATACCCTTTCTACCGAGCAGTATTATTTGGTAGACCGGACCCACCTCCGAACCAATGCGGTGTATGCAGGATTATCCATTCTATTTTAATATAAAAGCCCTTAAAAACCATCTTTGAGTAAACTGCAGCCCGTTTCATTTCAAACTTGAAACGGGCTTTTCTTTTCACTTTTATCTGTTGTGGTGGTGCATGTGTGAATGATGTAACTTCTTCCATTTTAACTGTAATGCTTTGAATTGCGCAGATGCCCACCTTTGTTCAACAAAATTTGATTCACACTTAAAATCAATACCATTGAAACATTTAACCGCATTCCTGCTCGCAGCTTTTATGTTGCTGAATTTTATTCCTACTGCTGTGAATGCCAACACGGTAGCGGCGAAAACCCCTCCAACTGCACCAGCCGATTCTACTGCAGCCACCATCGTGATGGCGCGTTTGACGCAAATTATGCACTTGGATAAAAAAGCCCTTTCCAGCACAGAAAAGAAAGCCTTGCGCACCGAATTGCGCACGATCAAAAACCACAAGGACCTTTCTGGCGGCGTGTATTTGTCGGCGGGTGCTGTATTGCTGATCGTCATTCTGATCATCATCCTGCTGTAAACTGATTAAAAATAAAACCCATGAAAAAAATTCTGTTATTCATAACGCTGGCAATGAGCACGTTGTTTTTTAACGCTTGTTCGCCAGGATATGTAGCCTCCGAACCTACCGCCTTGGTGGTAGTAAGGCCTCCCAGTCCAAGTCGCAATCATATTTGGCGCGATGGAGATTGGCAGTACAACCGCCGCCAGCGCGTATATGTGCAAAAGCAGGGTTATTGGACGGCGCCACGCCGCAACCGCAGTTACCATCCCGGGCACTGGAACGCTTCTCCAAGGGGGCATTCCTGGAAAAAAGGGGGCTGGAGATAGTTTAAATTCCGTCTGTGCAACCCTTCAGAAACTTCCAAATTTGAACATCCATTCCATTCAAAAAAACGCTTGACGCACCATTTAAAACACATTGCCATGAAAACGAATGAAGATTTGCGCAGCGCCGTCCAGGATGCCATTGAATGGAATTGGGAAATCCCCGACGCATTAACTTCGATAAACGTGGGGGAACGCAAAGTAAATTTGGAAGGAGAAATAAAATCGAATTTTCAAAAAGATGCCGTCAAAAACGCGGTAAGTAAAGTGGCTGGGGTAATTGGTGTTCATAACCTAATTACCATCAAATCGCCCGAATTGGATCATTTTGAAAAAGAGGATATCGAGCGTGTCTTGGTAGAAACTTGGTCGGTCAAGGACAAAGCCATTAAAGTAGGTGTGGCTGATAATCAAGTAACCTTGCGTGGAACCGTTAGCTCCTGGTTTCAAAAATATGAAGCCGAACGGATTGCCTGGGACGCACTGGGTATGTGGAATGTAGAAAATGAATTAGCGATTGAATATGCACTTTAAACGGCTGTTAAAAAGCGGGCGGCAACGGGCGCTCGTTTTTTGCAGTCGATTAGAAATCACCTATTTTAAACCCAAAACGCCTGTATGGTAATGCTTCAGACAACGACCTCTGATGCAGAAATAATGTACAAAATTGAAGAAAATAACCTTCAAGGTTGGGCTGATCTGTATGACAAATACGGCTTAATCATGTTCGTAGCACTATTTTGGGCTACAGACGATGAAAAAATGGCCGAAGAACTGCTCATTTCACTATTTGGGCAACTGAAATTAAATCCGGATTTACTGCGCATTAAATCCAGTCTATCCCTAAGTCTGTTATTCCACACCTACACGACGGCCATGAAGATCATTTATGTCAATAAAAAAGGAGTGGAAGCAAACGTGCCATCAAAAAAAGTAATTCCTATGATGCATTTGCTGGCATTTAAGCCCAATTCAATCCAGGAAGTTTCAGCGATACTGGAAATTTCAAAGGATGAAATTCAAATGAAATTGCATTCAGAAATGAATGAATTAAGAAAATTCTAAATCATCGCAATTAAGCAAATTCAAATAAACAAATAAATCATGGATTCAGGTAAAGTATTACTAGGCTTGTTGGCCGGATTAGCCGCCGGCGCCACGCTGGGCATTTTATTGGCACCAGAAAAAGGCAAAACCACCCGCCGCCGCATGATCAATAAAGGAAACGATTATGTGGAGGAATTGGAAGACAAATTCAATGATTACATGGAAGGCGTCACCGAAAGATTCAACAAAACCAAGGCAGATGCTACGAAAATGGCCGCCCAATGGAAGCACAAAGTTGAAAAAGCAGAACACGAAATGCTCGACGGAAAACAATAGGTAATCCTTGCCTAATTCAATAAACTTTCCAAAAACCATAAAACCCATCCAACCGATTATGCTATCCAGCCCGCTCCATAAAAAAGTAGCCCTTATTGTCGCTCATCCCGATGATGAAACCTTATGGGCGGGCGGGATACTACTCCAACACCCGGAATGGCACTGCTTTATCATTAGCCTTTGCCGCGCCACTGATCATGACCGTGCCAGTCGTTTCAGAAATGCCCTGAAGGTTTTAAAAGCCAATGGCAACATGCATGACCTGGATGACGGACCGGAACAAACTCCCCTAGATGACCAACGGGTGCAAGTAACCATCCTGGAATTGCTGCCGCGAACACATTTTGATTTGGTCATTACCCACAACCCAAGTGGCGAGTACACCAAACATCGGCGCCATGAAGAAGTGAGCAAGGCGGTTATTGAACTTTGGTGCGCGCAAAAATTACGAACAGACGCCATCTGGACCTTTGCTTACGAAGACGGTAATAAAGCCTATTTCCCGATCGCCGTACCCCAGGCGGATTTTATTTCAACCCTGCCGGAAGCCATATGGCGTCAAAAATACCAGCTGATTACCCAGGTGTACGGATTTGAAACGGAAAGTTGGGAAGCGCAAACAACCCCGCTGGAAGAAGCCTTTTGGCAATTTGACAGCCCCGAAAAAGCCAAAAAATGGCTGGACCAAGGCGGTGTGTTGTTGAATAGTTCATTGTAAATCAATAAATTAGTCTTCATTTAATCGTTGGATTATCTGTTTTTTAACATTCAATTTTCATTGATACATGAAAGTATTGGTACTCTATGACTATCCGCCTTCACCGGGTGGACTTGCGACACAAGGCGACTTGCTGTACAAGGGATTACTTGAAATGGGGGTAGATGCCCACGCCGTACACTTTGAGTCTGCGCAAGAAAAAGAGTGGTATTATCGGTGGTTTGAGCCGGATGTAGTAGTCGGTATCGGCTATTGGGGCCACACCCCGCAATTGGTATTGCACCCACAACGGTATGGGGTACAAGCCGTTCCCTGGCTGGTGGCCGATGGTTATATTGCCAATTACCAGGAAGTGCTCAATGCGCTCCCGCTCATTTTGGTTACGTCCAATTGGGTAAAAGAAATGTATGTCCGCGACGGCATTAATGGTGATAAAATTGTCGTTTTGCCGGTAGGTTGCGATACCGACCAGTTTATTCCGTTTAAAAAAGACGATCCTAAAATCATGGCGGTGCGTGCATCGCTGGGCATTTCCGCCGATCAGCTCATGATCCTTACCGTGGGCGGCGATGCGGCTTCGAAGGGCGCCCAAGAGGTCATGCAAGCACTTGCTATTATTGATGCCAAAGCACCCGACTGGAAATATGTGTGCAAAGTATGGCCACAGCCCCGTACAAAACTTCAGAACCTGGCCGATTTGGAAATGGCCGAGCAATTGGGGATTGAAAAAAACGTCACCTACGCCACCAACACCATTTCCCGCAATTTCATGCCTTACCTCATTGGCGCCTGCGATATTTATGCGGCGCCTTCGCGTTTGGAAGGTTTCGGGATGCCCCAAGTGGAAGCAGGCGCTTGCGAAAAACCAGTGATCGGGATCAATGCCATGGGCATGCTCGATACCCTGGTGCAGGGCGAAACCGCGCTGCTGGCTGATGTTGCCCAACGCATTGTGGTGAATGAAGTCACCCTCGGCCAGGAATCGGGCTATGCCGAAAACCAAAACATTCAATTTAGCGAACCGCGTACGGTCGATTACCGCGCCAATGTACAAGACATTGCCAAATACCTGCTGCAACTCATGGAAGATGCGCCCTTACGAGAAAGATTGGGCAAGGCCGGCAGAATACGGGTAGTGCAAAATTTTGACTACCGCGTGGTGGCCAAAAAATTTGTACAAATTATGAACGATCACTTAGGTATATATTAAATTCTAATCATGACTACCGAAAATAAGGCTACCGTTGAAGCAGCCAAAAAAGCCGCCCTCGAAGTATTATTGCACAATGCACATGGGCCGTATCATGGATTGCCACGCACCGCCGGTTGGGGATATCCCGAACCTTACACCCGGGATTTGATGATTTCTATTTTAGGCATCGCGGTGAGTGACAACCTGGAATTAATGGCCAGCATGCGAAAAGTACTGGAAACCCTGGCTAAAAACCAAACCGAGCAT
>CAIVGO010000403.1 GCA_903905445.1 uncultured Bacteroidota bacterium | reverse complement strand
TTTTTGTCTTTTTTATTGGGTAAACCGGTCATCCCTTTTCAAACCCTCAATTTTACCGAAGGCAGCGAACAACGCGCACATTCCGACTCCATCCATATGACCACGGAGCCAAAAGGGTACTTAATCGCTACCTGGATTGCCTTAGAAGATATTTCGAACGACGCTGGCCCGCTTTTTTATTACCCGGGCAGCCACCGATTGCCCTTTGTCAGCACCGAACATTACGATGCCGGCAATACAAAATGGACCATTGGAGCCCATAGTAACCGCCAATACGAAGATGCCATCGAGCAGCTTGTTCAAACGCATGGCTTGCAAAAACAGGTGTTTCTGCCCAAACGCGGCGATGTACTCATTTGGCACGCCAACCTGCTTCATGGAGGCAGTAAAATTTTAAAACCAGGTACAACCCGTAAGAGTATGGTTTGCCACTACTACGCAAAAGGGGTATTTGCTTACCACGAAATGTCACAACGACCTGCTATTTTGAAGTAAACGGTGGTTCCAAGGCAATTTAAACTTCAAAAATATATACCACAGCAAGTATTTGATGCGTTTTTTGCAAGCGATTGCAGCTGGATAGACGGAGACTGAAGAATACGCCCTATTTTTGCAGGCTAAATCAAATACGCAAGCATATCATCCTTGTTGGCATCTTGTTTTGGACGGCTGACAGAACATACAAAATTTTGAAAATGAATCAATTCCGACGTTCGTTGCTTATCTGTGGCCTGGTATGTGCCAGTCTAAATCTTTTCGGACAAATGCGCGGCTGGGAGGTAGGCGGCTGGCTGGGGGCTTCTAATTATTTCGGCGACCTCAATACCAACTGGCGCCTCAACCGGATCCAACTCGCAGGTGGCTTAAGCGCCCGATACAACTTAAATGACCGCCTTGGGGTGCGCTTCGGAGCCAATGTTGGTTCATTGCGTGCCGACGACGCGGATTCTAAAAATGTGTACGAACAACGCCGTAACCTCAACTTCCGCACCTTTGTGGCTGACGGCACGTTTCTCTTCGAATTTAACTTTTTGCCTTACGTACACGGCCACCGGGAACTGTATTACACACCTTATGTATTGCTCGGACCAAGCATTTACTTTTTCAATCCTAAAACGGATTTGGATGGAAAAACCTATGCTTTGCGCAATTACGGCACCGAAGGCCAATTCAGAGGGGAAGAATACAACACCATGCAAGGCGCAATTGTATATGGCCTTGGTTTCAAAATAGACCTTTCTTACCGTTGGAGCCTGAATTTTGAAATAAGCGGCCGAAGACTCTTCTCTGACTATATCGATGATGTAAGTGGCACCTATGCCGATCCGCGTGATATCAAAGCCCAACGGGGCGATATTGCTATGGCATTGGCCGATCGTTCAGGTGAGCCAAAAATTGGCCTCGCTGGACGGCAACGGGGAAATGGTAAAAAGAATGATACCTACGTAATGGCAGGCATCAGTGTTTTGTACTATTTCGGCTCTATTCGTTGTCCTGCATTTGCACGCTAGTTCGTAGCACCCGTACGTTCACGCCATATGTTCAAATCCGCATTGCCGCGCAACGTATCGCCGATGCTTAAATAGGCGTTGCCCCGCGCCTTGTACGCCCGTTCAAATTCGGCCCGTAATTCAATGGTTTTGCTGAAATCTTGGATGGCTTCCTGGGTATGCTTTAAATTCAAATGCGATAACCCGCGGTTGTAATAATATTCGGCATCGTTCGGGTTGCGCTCGAGGTAGGCGGTGATATCGGCAACCGATTGTTCGTATTGCTTGGTAAGTCCATACAGGCCCCCGCGGTATTTATAGGCTTCTTCCAGATTGGGATTCGCCTCAATGGCTTTGGTAAAATCCTGTAAGGCAAGTTGTACATACTGCTCGGCCTTTTTTCGATCCTTGGTTTTGCCTACCTCATCACCATATTCCATGCCCCGCCATAAATAGGCCTTTCCAAAATTGTCGCCACTCGCCGTGATCGCTTTATCAATCAGGGTTACCGTATTGCGCCAGTCTTTTACCCGAATACCGGTCATAACAATATAAAACAACCCTAAAATCGTTAAAACGCCCCAGCTGAGGGCCTCCCATTTTGGTTGTTTCTCCTTCAAATAAAGCGGCAAATAAGCCAAAATCATAAAGATACCGATAGAGGCCAAATAATTATACCGATCTGAGCGCAACTCAAAGGTGCCAAATGTCGCAAAAGGCAGGGAAAATAGGATGTGCACCAGGTAAAATAACAATCCATACCAGGCAACCGGAAACTGCGTGCGTTTGAGATAGGCCCAAACATAAACCCCTACTACTAAAAACGGCGCCGCATAATAACTCCAATCCCAGGTCTGGCCGTTTTTCACAAACGGATACCAGATACTCAGCCCAATGGGCAATAATAATTTGATCCAATAAAACGCAATGGTGTGAAATGCCATTAAAATACGATCCAAAACGCTGAAATCGGCCGGTGTATCACCATGACCTGCATGGGTACGCGAATACAGGGTGAGTACGCCAAAGCCAAAAGCAACGATGAAATATGGAATTTTATCCAGCAAATTGCGCATCTTATTGGGGCGGTTCATCCAGGCTTCCAACACCAACAAAGCCAAAGGAACACTCACCGCAATCGATTTTGACAAACAACCCAAGGTAAACAACCCAAGGGAGGCAAAATACAAACCGCGTTGCTCGGGCGCTCCTTTGTACTGCAAATAGAAATCAATAGAAAGCAGCATAAACAACACCGCCAAGGGGGTACTCAAGGCCGCAATCCAGGATACTGACTCTACCTGTATCGGATGAATGGCAAAAAAGAAACAAACAATCAAAGCAGGCGTATCGCTCATTTGTAACCGCTTTAACAACCGAAACACCAACAAGACATTCAACGCATGAATCAAAGCACTGAACAAGTGATACCAAAAGGGACTGTCTTTGCCCAATAAATAGGCTACTCCGTACACGGCCCAACTCATAGGCGCGTACATCCCCAAATTGAAATGCCCGAATAACTCAAAATTGGTTACGGCCGGATTGTCGAGCGTGGCGGAGTGATCATCCATACTCACCATGTCATTCTGGAACCCGGTGGCAAAAATTAAAAAGGAAAAACCGGCAATTACCCAGGGCCACCATTTGGGACTGGATTTGGGTGTTTCGGCGGTTACGGATTGCTTTTTTTCAGCAGTGCGGGCAGCTTTACGGTTTGCCATGGCAGAAAAGTCAAATAAAACAATAAGGATACATCCAAGATTTCGGCCGACAAAATACGGCGCCCCAACCTGAAACTACAGTATAAAGATGAACTAGAACAAGAAAAAGCAGCGCTATTTGACAAAATTGTATCTTGGTCGTAATATTGTAAACAAATCATTCTTTCATATGAAGCAATTTCTTTTCCTTTTACTCCTTGTGCTATTGGCAAATACCGCGCATGCACAGTACGGTGGCCCCCGTGTTTTCCTCGATTTACCGACCATTTATGTTTCCGCACCCGATGTTCAAAAAGTGGGCAACTTGCTCGGTGCAGGCGCTGAAACTGCCCTCAATGTGGGCAGCCATTGGTGTGTAGGCCGGATTGGCGGCGGTGCCGTATTCAGCCTCGATCCAAAATCGGAGGATGTAGGTAGTTCCTTTTTAACTACGCCTTATGCGCTGATGGAGTTTGGTGTGGGAAAATACCGTTCCAATGGCAATCAATGCGCTAAAACGCACCAATCCGCCTTCACAGCCATGGCAAAAGGCGGATTGCGCTATAATTTTGAAAAAGATGCCACCAATCCACTCGATTATTCAGTGGGGGCCGAATTTGGCTACTTTTTTATTCGCGATATGTTTAAAAACTACGAAGTGTTCACCAGTGGTAATTACCTGGTTAAAGGAAAAACCTTCGGCGTCAACTTCGGGTTCAAATTGTTCCTGAACCTTAAGGCCAAACGCAATTACTAAACTGGTATAGGCACTAAAAACAACCTAAAAAACAGCATGGGTGGTACTGCACTGATATGCTTGGCATGTGCAGCATCACCCGTGTTTATCCATAATCCGAAAACCCAAAAGTGCCACGATCGCTAAACCTGCGGCAAAAAACCACAAACTTTGGTATCCATAAGCCGCAATGATCTGAGTACCCAACAAGGGCGCAATGATGTTGGCCACCGAATAAGACATACCATAAAAGGCAGAATAAGCCCCTTGGTTGCCATGCCCCGCCTGCTCGTACATGAAATTACTGCTAAAGGGCATCACAAAGATTTCCCCAATCGAAATCAAAAACATATAAAACAAGGCTGCCAAAGCAAATGGGATCGGCAAAACCAAGCACAAGTACGATAATGCGTACAACAACAAGCCAAATTGTACAAATTGTAACATCGGCCTTTTGTGTTCTATCCGGAAAATCAAGGGCATCTCTACCGTAAATACCACCAAGCCATTGAATGCCACCATCATACCTATTTGAAACTCTGTCCAGTGGTATATTTCCTTGAAAAATACCGGTACCGTCCACAAAATTTGCATAAAAACAACCGCACCTAAAAAGGTAAGTACCCAAAAATATAGAAAACGCCGGTCGCGATAAGGCGATAAGGATATGCTTCCGGCCTCCTGATTGGATGGCGGTTCCGGCGCAGAGACGGATACGCCTGGCGGCAACAACCAACGCAACGCAAAGGCCGCAACAATGCAAGTTAAACCATCGATCCAAAACAACCAATTCCAGCCAAATCCGACCAGCAGACCACCCATCAACGGGGCAATGGTCCACCCCATATTGAAGGCCATTCGCATTAAGGATACCGAGCGTGTCCGCGTTTCATACGTACTGTTCCGCAATACCGCTACAGAATTGGCCGGTCGAAAACTTTCCGCGACCAAACTCAACACAAACACCGCCCCACACATGCCCCAAAAATCTTGTACCTGCGACAAGACAAACAACATGATGCCATTGAGCAATAAACTCCAAAGCTGCACCAAGTGGTAGCCAAACTTATCGGTCAATTTTCCACCTAAAAACGCACCCGCCAATGCGCCTACCCCAAAACAACCCAACACATAACCCGCTGCACGAATGTCAAAATGAAGCGCTTGCGTCAAATAAATCGTAATAAAGCCAATAACCATGGATCCACACCGGTTTACCAGGTTTACCAGCGCCAAAAACCATACCGCCCGCGGAATGCCCAAATACGAGTTGAGCCAACGATTGTAAATTTTTAATAGCATAAAATTGTGTACTTTCTGTGTCTCATTAACAACACCCATAAAAAGATTTAAGTTCTTTGTGCCTGTTAAATCTAAATGAATATGCTCTCCACGGAACGACTTTTGCTGGTTCCTGCCTCTTTACCGATGCTGGATGCTATTGTCAAGGAAGATTGGCCAACCCTCTCAACATTATTAGGTGGGGTTAGTTTTGCCGACAATTGGTTTCATTTCCCGGAAGCCTTTGTTTGGCTGCGCGATTATGCGCTTGAATTTCCAATCGACCTGAGTTGGTGGAACTACCTGGTGCTGCATCAAAAAGACCACTGCATCATCGGCACATGCGGCTATAAAGGCGCACCCGGACCAGATGGCAGCATAGAAATTGGCTATGAAATTGCCGAACCTTATCAAAATCAAAAACTGGGCACCGAGGCAGCACAAGCACTTTGTACGCATGCATTTACCTTTGAAATGGTGCAATCCGTATGCGCAAACACCCTGGCAGAAGAGAACCCCTCGGTCAAACTACTGCGAACCCTCAATTTTCAGTTCGTGCAGGAAACAACGGATATAGAAGTCGGCAAAATATGGGAATGGGTCAAAATGCGCTGATTTTGACCCATTCGAATAGATGGTAAGTTTTTAAACTACCCCGTTTAGTACGCCCTGGCAAATAACACCCGCTGTGTACTAGGCTTTCCGGTCAAAATACAAGCACCCGCTTCTGCGACACCGTCCAATGGAATACAACGAATGGTTGCTTTGGTCTTTTCTTTAATTTCTTTTTCGGTAGCAGTCGTTCCGTCCCAATGTGCCGAAACAAAACCGCCCTTCTCCTCCAATACTTTTTCAAAATCTTCCCAGCGATCAACTTTGGTAATATGTTCATCGCGGTAAGCCTTTGCCCGCTCGAACAGTGCACCCTGAATTTCCACCAACAAATCAGCAACATACTGATCGATGTTTTCAAGCGGCACGCTCTCCTTGGTTTTCGTATCCCGACGTGCAACCTCTACCTGCCCGGCATCCAAATCGCGCATGCCCAAACCTAAACGCACCGGTACACCAATCATTTCATACTCTGCAAACTTGAAACCCGGCCGGTTCTGATCGTCATTGTCTACTTTTACACGAATGCCTTTGGCACGCAAGGCGGCGGCAATTTTATTAGATGCTTCATCCAGCGCTGGACTGGGCTTCGGAATTGGAACGATCACGACCTGAATCGGAGCCAATTTTGGAGGCAACACCAATCCATCATCGTCCGAATGGGTCATGATTAATCCGCCCACCAAACGGGTCGAAACGCCCCAGGAAGTTGCCCAAACATACTCCTGCTGGTTTTCCTTGGTCAAATAGGTCACATCAAATGCTTTTGCAAAATTTTGACCTAAAAAGTGCGAAGTACCTGCCTGCAATGCTTTACCATCCTGCATCAAGGCTTCTATGCAAAAAGTCTCGTCGGCACCGGCAAAACGCTCATTTTCTGTTTTTATACCTTTAATAACAGGCATCGCCATAAACTCCTCCGCAAAGGTGGCATACACATCCAGCATTCGGCGCGCTTCTTCCATTGCATCATCCGCAGTGGCGTGGGCGGTATGGCCTTCCTGCCATAAAAATTCTGCCGTACGCAAAAATGGTCGCGTCCGCATTTCCCAACGCACCACATTCGCCCATTGATTGATCAAAATCGGCAAATCACGGTAACTCTGAATCCAATCGCGGTACGTATTCCAGATAATCGTCTCTGAAGTAGGACGCACAATCAACTCCTCTTCCAATTTTGCTTCCGGGTCAACCACAACCTGCCGGGTTTCCGGCGTGTCGCCAATGGTTTTCAAACGATAATGCGTAACAACCGCGCATTCCTGGGCAAAACCATCCACGTGCTTAGCTTCCTTGCTCAAAAAACTTTTTGGTATGAACAAGGGGAAATAGGCATTGACGTGTCCGGTCTCTTTAAACATAATGTCCAATGCATCCCGCATGTGCTCCCAAATGGCAAAACCATGTGGTTTAATGATCATGCAACCGCGTACCGGGGAATTGTCCGCCAATCGGGCCTTTTGTACAATATCCAAATACCATTGCGAGTAGTCTTCAGACCGGGGTGTGATTTCCTTTGCCATACTGTGTTTATGATTTGAGTGCTAAAAATACACCGATGATTTTATGTACATCGCTTGCTTTCCAGCGTTATTAATACAACTTATGTGCCTTCATTTTGGTTTTAACCACAGCACATTTTTTAAATTTAACCAAAAATCACAAAAAGTGCCGGCTTTAAGCGAACTTTAACGCATTCCTTATTGTGCTTTAATGTCGCTTTAACCAAAAAAAGTGCGCAAAGGTAATATTTTTGACCCTGTAAACATGCGTATTGCAGCACTACAAATAAAACTTATACCGTCATGAAAGAAATAAATAAATCACTGCGTTGGATTGCGCTGGTCCTGATCTGCTCAGCGTTCCAAACCTCCATGTTCGGGCAGGATGATCTTTATTACGAAGCTCCGCCCACCACCACTACTACGGTAATTGTTGATGATAACAATGATCCCAGCAATTTGACCCGACGTTACGACAATGACGACACGTATTATGAAGACGATGATTACGCATACGAGTACTCTTCTCGTATTCGACGTTTTCACCGCCCGGTGAATACCGTCGATTATTACGATCCCTTCTTTGTGGATCTGTACAATTATGATCCCTTCTTCCTGCCTGGCGCGACCATTTATACCTATGGTTACAATGACTATTGGACCTGGCGCCGCTGGAATCGCTGGAACCGTTGGAATCGCTGGAATTCCATCGACTATGGTTGGGGATTCAATTCTTTCGGGTACAATTCATGGGGATTTGGCGGGTACAATAGTTTCGGATGGAACTCTTGGAACAACCCGTACATCTTCAATAACTACTACTACGATCCATATTGGACCTGGAACGGATACAATCCCTACTATTGCAACAACAATGGTTGGTTTAACAACAACAATAATTATTACAATGATGGCAATAATAATAATGGCTATCAGCCCAAAACCTATACAGGTGTGCGCCGCAATGGTACCAACATCAACCCCGGTTACGCTCGTATTAACGGCAATGACCGTTTGTCGGCACCGGTAAAAGGCAATACCCCCGGCCTGGAATTGAACAACCGCCCCAATGGTCGTTCGGTGATTAAAACAGCGCCAGTACCAGGTGTCTCTGATCGGGATAATATTGGTCGCCAAAATAAAACCAACGCGCCAACACCCAATGGCCGCAACCCCAACACTACCCAGCCCAATGGACGAGATGATGTAAAATCAGCTCCAACCACCCGGGAAGCAGAAATCAGCCGCCGTTTGCAAGACGGACAAAATAACACCGATCGACCTGCGCGTACGCCAGCAGTAGACAATGCACCGCGTACCCCGACTCGTAGCCAGGAAACAACCCCAACCCGCCGCACGGAGCCTAGCACCGACCGTCCATCCCGCCCAGCAGGTGGTGGTCGCCAGGAAGCAACGCAGCAGCGGACCGAGCCTGCACGCGAAAGAACCGTGCGCCCTTCAACGGGTACTCAAGAAAGCACCCCCACTCGACGCTACGAAACCAGCGACGATCGGCCTGCACGTTCCAACACCGAATCACGCCCAAGTCGCAGCGAAAGCAGTGGCCGCTCCTTTGACAGTGGCAGTTCTGGCCGCAGCAGCGGTGGTAACAGCGGCGGCAATAGCGGTGGCGGCAACAGTGGCGGCAGTAGCGGAAAATCTAGCGGCGGCGGTCGCGGCGGCCGAAATTAAGCGCAACTGCTCGCAATAGTCGGGTTCGCTCGCAATGCTGCCCGCACATATGGGTGGAAAACCGGTTTCGACCTATTTCCACCCATTTTTTTACGGCAAAAGAATGCTGCATGTCGGTATTCTATCCATCCAGCACAGGCTGGGTTTTTCTCTAACCATGTTTTTACCCATTATATGAAAACGTATATCCTCGCTGTATGCCTGTTTCTGGGTACGGCCCCCCTTTTTGCTCAATTTTCTTCCGATGTTTTGCGCTACTCTTACCTCCAGCCCGGTGGAACAGCACGCTTTATGGGTGCCGGTGGTGCATTTACAGCCCTAGGCGCTGAATTCTCTACCCTCAGCCAAAATCCGGCTGGACTGGCATTTTATCGCAGCAGTGAACTGGCACTCACCCCCGCGCTCTACTTCGCTAAAACGGATGCCACCTTACCCAACGACAATGTTTCCAATACCGATAGCCGGTCTAATTTCGGATTCGATAATTTTGGATTGGTTTTTAACACCACACCATCCGGCCCAAAATGGAAAACGTTTAACGTCGGAATCGGCCTAAATCGGATGAATAGTTTCCAACAGTCGGTCTTTTATGAAGGCACCAACGCCGGGTCTATTGTAAATAAATTATTCGACAACGCCAATGAAACCCTGCAAAGTGGCGGAACCGAAAATGATTTTGATCCATTTTTCTCCGGCTTGGCCTATAAAGCAGGGGGCTTGTATTTTCAAGACAATGTGTTCACATCCGATTTTGAAGGTAACCGCGATGCGGTCGTTACACGCTCCCAACAAGTCAATACCTATGGCCGTATGAACGAATTGGTCCTTTCATTTGCAGGCAATTACGACGAAAAATTGATGGTTGGCGTAACTGTCGGTGTGCCAATTGTCAATTATCGCCTCGAAAGCGAATACCTCGAAAACGATAACGCAGGCCTGGTGCAGTATTTTGACGATTTGAGCTACACCGATTATTTGCGCACGGAAGGCTTTGGTATCAATGGTAAATTCGGATTGGTGTATAAAGTGAGTCAGGCATTGCGCCTGGGCGCAGCATTTCATACGCCTACCTTATTGGGCTTAACCGATACCTACAGCAATACATTTTCCTACACCTTTACCGACAACGACGGACAATCAAGTGCCAAAGAAGATTCGCCGGAGGGAAAATCAGATTATAAATTACGCACACCTTGGCGTGCCATGGCGGGCGCTTCCCTGGTGGTCAAAAAGTTTACCTCCTTTAGCGCCGATATTGAGGTGGTCGATTACAGCGCCAATAACTTTAATTTGACCGCCAATAATACAAGTGTAGAAAACCAACAATATGAACGTGATCTCAACAGGGAAGTGCAACGTGCTTATAAACAAGCCATTAACCTGCGTTTTGGCACACAAATCTCCATCGCTAATTTCCGTATTCGCGGCGGCGTGAATATGTTGGGCAAACCGGAAGAAAATCAGGATGGTTTTAATATGGCCTATTCCGGCGGATTGGGTGTTAGAGGGGATGCATTTTATATCGACTTGGGCTACCAGCGTTATCTAGGCAACGGATCGGTTCAGGCGTATGCTTCGGCCCCAGTCGCAAATACCGAAACAAGTAAAAGTAATATCGTCCTTACCTTGGGATTGAAATTCTAGCTTTCATCCGTTTTGGTCTGGTATTTGAAAGTAAGGCTTGGGTCGCTCTTTTTTAATAAAAAAAAGGGTGGCCCAAGCCTTTTTTTCATATATGCGCAATTACTTTGTGCCTTTATCACCAGCAGGCCTAAAAACCTGAAACAAAGCGGTAAAAATGCCTTTTTTTGAAACACCTATTCCAGGATTGCTCATTTTTGAGCCTAAAATTCTGCAAGACGAACGCGGTTATTTTTTTGAAAGCTACAACCAGCGTACCTGGGAAGAAGCTGGAGTAACAACCCGTTTTGTCCAAGATAATCAAGCCCGCTCCACCCGGGGCGTTTTGCGCGGATTACACTATCAAGCGGGCGAAATGGCGCAGGCAAAACTTGTCCGGGTAATTGAAGGGGAGGTTTTTGACCTTGCGCTCGATTTGCGAACGGATTCACCCACCTATGGTCAGCATTTCGGCATGCGCCTGAGTGC
>CAIVGO010000402.1 GCA_903905445.1 uncultured Bacteroidota bacterium | reverse complement strand
CACCCCGGAATCAAAGATAAAATCCGAGCGGTCGGCAACCGCCAGTTTCAAGTGGTAGGTATTGCAAGGAATAACCGATGTACGTGCCGTTAAGGTTTTTTTGATGCCGAATTTGTCGGAAGTGAGTCCATCGTATTGCAAAGCCGTGCCCAATTCATTGGTGCGGTAAAATTCCCAGTTGAGGATATTATTAACCGAAGCAATTTCCACGGGCAGGTTAGTACCCGGAATCAAGGCAATGTTTTTGGCGCTGTTGGTCAGGTTCGGGTCGCCAACAATGCCGGGACCAGAAACGAAAAAGGCAAAAATATCATTGATGGTTTCCACATATTCTGGATATTCTTCTGATCCGAATACGTATTCGAAACTCAATTCATCCGTGGCGGCAAACACATCCAGTTCTACAATACAGGCATCATTCGACTCCTGGGTAATATCGTTGGATAAATAATCCAGGTCGGGATCGCCCGGCGCATTGTTGTCGAACTGTGCACCGCCCGGCAAATTATTCGGTCCAACTACATACGATACCTGACCGCTGGTCAGCACCAGGCCTTGTTTTAATCCTAGGTCATTGTTGTCCGACGGATAACTAAAGGTACCATAAGCGCCCGTGGGGCAATTAATATCTGTGACGGTGACGGTGGTCGCGGGCGTTTGAACAGCCGCTACGATGTCATTATTTGTAATATCGGTATCCACGGTAATGGACTCCGGTTGTGGACAAGCGGCCGGGCTACAAATCCAGGATCCTTTCCAACCTTCAAAATTAACCAAATCGTCCGATTGAAAGGCCAGGGTGAGGCATCCGCTGGTAGCTTGTACCTGGAAACTTACACCACCACCTCCTGCTGGCGGCAGATCCCCAAATCCACCCCCTTGCAAGGCCGCAATCAAAGGCGCATTTACACTGTTGCCATCATAAAAACTGAGGGCATCAGCATCCGTGAGTCCAAATCCGCTCTCAATATTGTAATATTCCAGGGTGAAGGTGATGCAATTGGGATTGTCATTGGGGCAAATCACAAACACAAAATCCTCATTTTCACTATAATCTCCCGAGGGGCCGCCGCTGTCGTACACAGTGCCTTCACAAAGGACCGAACCGCCATCTCCAATGACATACACGGGCGGCAATTTATCTACACAAAGCGTAAAACCACCCGCGTTGTTGACATTGTTACCAAAATCGGAAACCCGAATAAAATAGGTTGCGCCCGGTGTCAATCCTGCCAGATCAAGTATCAGAGAGGTGTCACCTGGATCGCCTTTTTTACACAAAAACTCCGCCAGGTCATCGAAAATACAATCTCCGCGATACACCGCAAACTCCGGATTAACGATCGGATCTGCGCCGGCTGCTTCTAAGGTCATGCGGAAGTCGAACAGCGTATCCGGACAAACGAATGAAAACCATACATCACGTGCTGCCGGGATATTGCCAAAACAAGATGGTACATTGTCCATCCCGATATTACTGGGCGTTGCGCCCACATTGGAAAAAATGGTGGTAGGGCAGGTTGGTGCAAAACCAAGTTGGGTTACACCAGAACAATCATCATTTAAAGGGGCCTGTGCGAACAGGTGGCCAGCCGTCATTACAGCGGCGAAATACATCAAAATTTTCTTCATCAGTGTGCAGTAATTGCTTGCAGATTAATTTACGCGTCCCAAATGTAGGTACCGTCTGCCGAATGTCCAATTACTGCTTTGTTTTTGTG
>CAIVGO010000401.1 GCA_903905445.1 uncultured Bacteroidota bacterium | reverse complement strand
GTGCATTTCGGTGCCTTTCCCGGGCAATTTGTTTGGCGCACTCAAATGTGGACAATATATCAAAAAACACCATCCCCACATCAAAGTCGTGATGGGCGGCGGCTTCGTCAATACCGAATTGCGCAGTGTTTCGGAGGAGCGTCTGTTCGATTATGTAGATTATTTGTGCCTCGATGATGGCGAAGCGCCCTTGCTGCATTTACTCGAACATCTTGATAATCAGCGCGAAACCGCCCAATTGAAACGCGTTTTTACCCGCATACACGGTGTGGTAAGTTATTGTAACGGGGCGGTTGAAAAAGATATTGCCCAGCGCGAGACCGGCACCCCCGATTACAGCGATTTGCTTTTACGCGATTATTTGTCGGTCATCGAAATTGCCAATCCCATGCATCGGCTTTGGAGCGATGGCCGTTGGAACAAACTGACCCTGGCGCACGGCTGTTATTGGGGCAAATGCTCTTTTTGCGATATCAGCCTCGATTATATTAAAAATTACGAACCACTCACGGCAGCCATGTTGTGCGACCGCATTGAAACCATCGTTGCACAAACAGGAGAAAACGGCTTCCATTTTGTCGATGAAGCCGCCCCGCCTGCACTCCTGCGCGACCTGGCTATTGAAATATTGCGCCGGCAACTTACGGTAGTGTGGTGGACCAACATTCGTTTTGAAAAAAACTTTAGTCCCGATTTATGCCGTTTGTTGAAAGCCGCGGGCTGTATTGCGGTCACGGGCGGATTGGAAGTCGCTTCCGACCGGCTGCTGACAAAAATGCAAAAAGGCGTGACAGTGGCCCAGGTAGCCCGGGTAGCCGATGCTTTTACCCAGGCAGGGATCATGGTGCATGCCTATTTGATGTACGGTTTTCCGACCCAAACGGCCCAGGAAACCATCGATTCGCTCGAAATGGTGCGTCAATTGTTCCAAAATGGGGTATTGCAATCGGGTTTTTGGCACTTGTTTGCCATGACCGCCCACAGTCCGGTGGGCTTGGATCCGGCTGCTTTTGGCGTAGTGCGCACCGGGCCGGAATGGGGGCGTTTTGCCGACAATGACCTCGCGCATGAGGATCCATTGGGTGCCGACCACGAGTTATATGCAGAAGGATTGCGCAAATCCTTGTTCAATTATATGCACGGCGTGGGACTGGATTTCCCTTTAGCCTCCTGGTTTGATGTTAAAACGCCGCGTACCAGTGTTCCCGCCAACTACATCGAACAATGTTTAATAGGCGACGTAGAAACCGCCCCGCGCCCGAATGCACTGGTCATGTGGTTGGGCAATACACCGCAACTCAACCCGTTTGAAATAGAGGAAGGGAAGAAACGCATCGCCATGGCCGAACTAGCTTTTTGTAACAAAAAAGAAGATTGGTATTTGGCTTTACCCGCCGAAACAGGGCAATGGGTTGCCGAAATATTGGGTGAAATCAGTTTGCCCGGGAAGGGGCCTATGCTGTTCAGTAAATTCCAGGCCAGTTATCTTGCGGCAGGTTTAGAGGCAATAGACCCGTTTTTGCAAGCACCGGAAGGGTTGGCATTGCGTGAAAAGGGGTTGTTGATTGTGTGATTTTACGTGTTGCGCAAGGATTTCATGGGGTCTTGTCTTGCTGCCCGCGCCGCTTGCCCTGCTACTGTAAGAAATGCGATAAAAACGGTCAAACAGCCCGCAAGGAAAAATATCCACCCCTGAATTTCAATACGATAAGCAAAATCGGACAACCATGCCTGCATGATATAATAAGCAGTTGGACAGGCAATCAGCATGGCCCAAAATATCCATTTTAATACTGGTGTGCTCAAGGTTCCGACAATGGAAAAAACAGAGGCACCCAATACTTTTCGAATGCCAATTTCTTTGCGTCGCTGATTTGTGGTGAATATAGCCAGGCCAAGCAAACCAAGACAGGCCACCAAAATGGTAAGTCCAGCAAAAATGCCCAATAAAATACCTGTTTTTTGTTCCGCCCGGTAAGTTTCTTCAAAACGATCCTCCAAAAAAGAATAGGTAAATGGCGCTTTCGAATTTAACATCATCCAGTTGGAGCGCAGGGTCGCAATCAAGCCGGGAACCGCTTCCGAGCGAACCTTTAGAATGATATTCCCCATATCTGGTTTTTTGAGCATGACCAGCGGACTGATTGGTTCATGCAATGATTTGAAATGAAAATCACGAACGACGCCGATAATTTCAAAGCGCTCTTTGTTGCCATTTTTGTCAGCGTGCAAAATAGTTTGCCCGATTGCACGCTCCCCTTCCATGCCAAGGGCAAGGGCGGCCGTTTCATTGATAATGGCCGTCGTACTATCTTCTAAAGGCGCCGCTGAAAATTTGCGTCCGTGTAAAACTTCCATCCCCAAGGTTGGAATATACTGCGCATCCACCTCGTACCGGATCGCTTTAATCATGTCCGCTGCTTTTGTTTCAGCGGAAATGAAGTAATTGTTGCCATTGCTTGCACCAGCCGGCAGAAAACCCGAAGTGCTGATTTGCAATATATTCGGATCAGAAGTTAAGGTTTGTTCAAATACTTTCCATTTGCCAGCCAAGGCATCAACATCCGGCAAAATCAGTACCTGCTCTTTTTTGTAACCCAGTTGCTTGCTTCGAATATAATGCAACTGGCTATACACTACTAAAGTGCTTATAATGAGCATGATAGATACAAAAAACTGAAAAACAACCAAGCCGTTTCGCAACCTGGGCGCACGCGCAGACTGATCAATGTGACCTTTTAGGACCGCTACGGGCTTAAAATTTGATAAAAAATAAGCAGGATAGGCCCCGGCCAACAGGCTCGTAATAATCCCAACGGCACACAATCCTGGCAGCATCCAAGGTTGTGAAACTGGATTTATGGACAACAGGACCCCAAAAAAATCATTAAAAGCGGGAAGGATCATCGCAACCATTCCCAGTGCCAAACCAAGCGCAATACTGGTCAATAACATCGATTCAAGCAGGAAAGAACGGATCAAATGGCCCTTGCTGGAACCCATCAATTTGTGTATCCCAACCGATGGCGCACGCTTGCCCGCTACCGCAGTAGAAAGGTTCATAAAGTTGATACATGCAATCAGCAACACCAAAATAGCAATTGCAAAACAACCATATACATATTGAATATTCCCACTCGGAGAAAGGTCATTGGCAAAACCATGGTCCATGTGAATGTCTGTTAGCGGCTGTACATGGAAACTAAGGTCGTTGCCCTGCTTGCGGAAATCCGAAAGCGACATCCCCATCGCCACCTGCATTTGTGGACCAATGTATTGCGCCACAGTTTGGGGTAATTTGGCCTCAAACGCTTCAAAAGAAGCATGTTTGTCCAAAACCAGGTAAGTGAAAAAATTGGAGGTCATCCAACTGTCGGATTGTGCTTCCGGCAAACCTGTGGTGGAGAGAAAAACATCAAAATGAAAATGTGCATTTTCCGGAATGGGTGCCAGAACACCAGTAACCGTATAGGATTTATTCCAGTCATCCACCCGAACAATTTTCCCCAGGGGATCGTCCATGCCAAATAAACGCTGGGCCATTGTCTGGGTAAGTACGAGGGCGTTGGGGTCTGCCAATGCCGTTTTAGCGTCGCCTTGCAGCAAGGGAAGGGTGAATACTTGAAAAAAATCAGGGTCTATATAGGCTGCTGCGGCATCCCGAAATTCATTTCCCTGATACACCAGCATGGGTGTGCCCGCCTGACGTAAACGGGTAGCCGCTTCCACCTCCGGGTAATCGGCTTCCAAAGTGGCTGCAACCGGGGGCATGACAGACGATTCGTTCATTTTTTGCCCTTGCACCGTGCCGCGAAACGTGATGCGTACGATTCGATCGGCCAATACATTAAAACGATCATAACTTAATTCATGCTGTACATATAAAAGCATCAACAAGCAAGTAGCAAGACCGATGGATAGGCCCAGTATATTAATACCCGCATGCACTTTATGGTTCCACAGGTTACGCACGATCAATTTTAGGGTAATATTTACCATCAATACAGCGATGCTTTTAAGGTCCAAATAAGAAACAGGTACCTAGATCATGCCAAAATATAAAAAACTGTTTTACTGCATTTTAAATATTTAAATAAAAAAAATTAATGTTCATATTCGAACGATACTGTCCAAAATCGGACATTTTCCAGCAGAACATACATAGAATTAAAATCGGAAATACAAGGAAAAGCCTATTTTGCACACGCAATCAGCATCCAATGAACACTTGGCGCCTATGAAACAGGCGTTTAAACTCTATTTCCTATGCGATTTATCATTTCCCTGCTCATCAACGGGCTCATCATTTATGCCTGCGCAGAAATTTTTTCTGGCATTCGGGTGGCTGGCTACCAGGAGGCTGTCATTGTAGCTTTTGTGCTTGGTGTGGTGAATTTTTTCATCCGCCCGATCCTGACCATCCTGACCTTACCGATCACGATTTTGACCCTGGGGCTGTTTTTGTTTGTCATCAACGGCGCGATGATCCTGATTGTAGATGGTTTGTTAGACGGTTTTTCTGTAGCGGGCTTATCCTGGGCAATTTTGCTCTCTGTAATTTTAGGCTTGGCTAATTTTATGAATGGCGGTTTGGACGGCAAATAATTGACCGCCCAAACCGGTATGATCGTTTTCCAATAAGCCTATTTTTTTTCAGCCATGCTCACCGCGTTCGGCAATTCGATCCCCATGTTCTTCGGGATCCAAACCGTGTATGCAACCGATTCGTGCAAGGGCTCGCCTTTTATTTTTACTTGTTTTTGCAAATTCGGCGCTGCAATTACCAACACATCCTCGCCTTCCAGCGGCTTGGCAACCAGGTTGTAACGGCCCACCGTTGCCAATTCATTCAGCATCGACATGTTGCCGGAAGGTAACCCAACACTGATTTCGAACCGAATGGTCGGGTTCTCCCAGATTTTTACATCAATGGAACCTGGCAAATCTATCCGAACAATGCCCCTTTCCTCGGTATTAAATGATTTGGAAAAAGTCTTGTTGGCAGTTTGAGATGGCAGCACAATCGGTTGGGTAAGCAGGATTAAAAGCGAAAGGACTCTAAAGCGATGGATCATGGCGGCCTCCTTTTTTATTTTAATGATGAATCAAAGTTAATGGTTATTATAACACAACACAAGTGTTTTGCAAAATTTTATTCTATATTTATAGATGTAATGCAAAATCAAATAGTTGTCTGACAGTTGGACTTTTTTTTCTTGCAAGGGTTTAAACGGGCTTTGATGTACCTTCGCAGAAAAAAATACCAACCAATCATGAAACATTTCCTCTTCTTTTGCTGTGTCCTCTTTTCGATGCAAGGTTTTGCACAAAAGCCCGCAATTGCCATCCAAACTGAATCCACCGCGCGCCTGCAAAGCGGCCCGATGTTGGGTTACGCCGACATGAAAGAAGTGCTCATCTGGGCACAATCTACCGCAGCTGCAACGTTTACCGTGGTGTATTGGGAACAAGGAAAACCAGAGAAACAGTTCCGCACCGACCCGGTTTTAACAGAAAAATCGACCGGCTTCACCGCTAAATTAATCGCTGATCAGGTAGAGCCTGGTACCAACTACGAATACCAACTCCTGCTCAATGGCAAAGCACTGGTATTCCCGTACCCAACCACCTTCAAAACACAGGCGCTTTGGCAATACCGCACCGATCCGCCCGCTTTTTCGGTAGCAACAGGCAGCTGCGCGTATGTAAACGAAACGCAATACGACCGCCCCGGAAAGCCTTACGGTTCTGAATATCAAATATTTAACAGCATTAAAGACCAAAAGCCAGATGTTATGGTTTGGCTCGGCGATAATGCCTACTACCGCGAACCAGACTGGGCCACCCGTACAGGCATGTTGTACCGCTACACGCATACGCGCTCGTTGCCCGAATTGCAAGGCTTGCTGGCCGCTACCAACCATTATGCCATTTGGGACGACCATGATTATGGCCCAAACGACAGCGATGGTAATTGGGTACACAAGGAAACCGCCTGGGACGTTTTCAAAGCATTTTGGGGCAATCCAACCTTTGGCTTGAACGACCAAAAAGGCTGTACCACCTGGTTTCAATACAATGACATCGAGTTTTTCCTAATGGATAACCGCTATTTCCGTTCCGCCAATTATTGCGAAAATTGCCCGCGTACAGCCCTCGGCAGCCAACAGTTGGAATGGTTGAAAGCATCGCTTGCCAACAGCCGCGCACCGTTTAAATTGGTGGCAATCGGTGGCCAAGTGCTTACTACCAGCCAAAACAGCGAAACATACGCACACTTTTTTAAAGCCGAACGCGACAGCCTCTTGGCCTTTATTGAAAAAGAAGATATTAAAAATGTTGTATTTTTGACCGGCGACCGGCACTTTACCGAGTTAAGCGGATATAAAAATGCAAAAGGCAACTGGGTGTACGACCTGACGACGTCTCCATTTACGGCAGGACCGTTCACGGATGCGCTTACCAAAGACTCCAATGAACTGCGGTTGTCGGAAACCATCGCGGCACAGCACAACTTTTCCATGTTGCGTTTCAGCGGCCCGCGCCTCAACCGCGAACTGAACATCACGGTGTACGATACCAACGGGAAAGAAATTTGGACCAAAAAGATTTTGCAAAACGAACGATAAATCAACAATATAGTCAATGCAAAGTGGTTATGAAAACAGATGGCTACTAATCCATTGAAAATCAATTTTTTTTATCCATCCATCCTTCAAATCCATTTAAATCTGGGTATACATGGCATCTCATTTTAATCCGGTGGGCGTAATTGGCGCAGGGAGTTTCGGAACAGCAATTGCAAACCTTTTGGCCCAAAATGCCGAAGTGTTGCTGTTCAGCCGGAAACCAGAAACCGTACAATCGATCAATGCAACGCGTACGCACCTCGGGGTAGACATTGCACCGCGTGTAACCGCCATCAATGATCTGCAGGAATTGGCGCAGCGATGTACCCTGATTATGCCCATTTTGCCCTCCAACAGTTTTCGGAGTATGATTCAGGCGCTCGCACCATTTTTGCGGCCGCACCATATCGTGATCCACGGTACCAAGGGGTTCGACCTCCGAGGCGTGGAAGAAGAAGACCTGGATCGGCCGGATTTTACCATCAACCGCAGCAATGTGCGCACGATGAGCGAGGTGGTATGGGAAGAAACAAGTGTGGTCCGGGTAGGATGCCTGTCCGGACCAAACTTAGCCGCCGAAATTATGGCCGGACAACCAGCCGCCACCTTGGTGGGTAGCCGTTTCCGGGAAGTGATTCAGGCCGGACAACAGGCGCTCAACAGCAGCAAATTCCATGTTTTTGGCTCATATGACATCCTGGGGGCTGAATTGGCCGGCGCACTTAAAAATATTGTAGCACTCGGTTCGGGGGTATTGGGCGGATTGGGACTTGGGCGCAACATTCAAGGCTTGCTGATTGCCCGCGGGTTGGCCGAAATGGTGTATTTTGGTAAATCGTTGGGCGCTTCCAGTCAGGCATTTATCGGTGTGGCAGGTATTGGCGACTTGGTGGCAACAGCAACCAGCCCGAATTCACGCAACTACAGCTTTGGCATGCGCTTGGCGAAAGGCGAAACCGCCGCCGAAATACGCAGCGCCATGCCCGAACTCGCAGAAGGGGTGCGTACCCTCAAAATTGCCCGCCTCTTGGCCCGCCATTACAAATTACATGTGCCAATTACCGATATGTTATATGCCGTTGTGTATGAACAGTTTCCAATAGAAAAAGCCCTGGAATACCTGATGACTTATCCTTATGCAGTAGATGTTGACTTTTTATAAAAACCGATCCATTAAAATGAAATATTTCCTCCTAATCATCTTCCCCGCCTGCCTCTTTGCCCAAAAAGGCGAACCGAACTATTACCAACAAAATGCGGTGATCCAGGCCCCGCTGTACGATTGCTACACCCGTAATTTGGATGCCGGTAATGCTGCCCGGGATAAAGGCGACTGTGTTGCTGCGATAAAATATTACCAGGAAGCCCGCGAATGTGCCGACGTGCAAGACAACACGCCCCGCGCAGCCGAGTTGGAATTGCTCATACGGCAATGTGAAAAGGAGCCAGCGCAGGAAGCGAAGCCAATCGCCCAGGAGCGCGCGCCCTTAACCTTCGGCATGCATTCAAGCCGTCAGTATGTTCCCTCCGAAGCGTTTTTGCGGTATGCAGGCGATAATTGTTTTTCGATTACCCGCAGAGAAGCAGATCGTGCTTTTGCCCAGCGTTGTTGGGACGATGCCGCCAAATTGTATCGCGCGGCCAAAAGCTGCGCCGATGCCAATCAAACGGAACGCAGCAGTATGAATGATCATATTGCGGATTGCCGACAGGCCGCCGAAGACGAATTGCGCTTCAGAGAACAGGAGGCTATTCGCCTGGCGCGTAATGCAATTGCCGATAACCTGGCTGCCGATGCCCAAAATGTGTTGCTTCAGTTTGACCGCAGCATCGCTTATCGTTTGGCCGATTTTGCCAATGAATACATCGCGCCAGATGATAATCCGAAATGTGTACAGGCCTTGCTCGATGCCTGGTATTATAAACCGACCGTTCAAAATCAGGCCCTTCAAGTGCCATTTTGCTACCAATTGGCCGGTAATCTGCCCGCCAGCACGCAAATATGCGTATTGGGCAAGGGGAAAAATGCCAAAATTTATGCCTTCGCGCCCCAACAACCCGTCTTGTGGAGCTGGAATGCACAGCGTTTTGAACCCCTGGAGCCCGTAACATTCAATGAATTGTACCATTATTTTGTCGCAGCGCCGGATGACAAAACCCTGGTGTTTTTTGCCGATAAAAACTTGATGATCTGGCGCAGCGCCACCCAGTTTGTAAAAGTACCCGTGAGCAACCTCAGCGCCTGGGCTTTCAATAAAAATGGCGATGTGTTGTATTATTATGATGCCGGGGCTGCAACCATTTTCAGCATCAACCTGAAAGATCAATTTGGCCAACGCAAGGGCTCCGCTAAAAAAATAAATGTAGAGAAGTTTTTTACCGTAGAAGCGCCTGAACTGCAACGTTTTGAACTCTTTGGCAACCAACTTTGGATGGGTTTTAGGGATCGACTGGAAATATGGCAACAAAAAACGAGCGATAAATCCTGGAAACTGGAAAAAACGGTGTTTTACGGCCGTACACCCAATTTTCTGCTGGGAACGCATATCTACCCAGCCGAACAAACCGTTGTGTTGCAAGGTGATAGCACCGTGGTATTCAATATAGCTGCTGCATTTGATACGGTAAATACGTTGGCGCCTATCTTTTGGTTAGATGGCCAGGTAATGGCCAGTACCGCAGATGCAAAAATGATCGCGAGGGTAGTGCCAAGCACCGATGCATTGCCCGATCGACTGATTATTTCGAGCAATGAACAAGGCAATACGCTTTTTGGCGCTTTTTTACACCTCAATGAATGGCCGGAGTTTCCCAACGGCACTTTTTCCAACGATAACCGATGGCTGTTTTCAGTATCGCTCAATGGCGCACTTTATGCCTGGGATCTCTCTACGCGGCAATCAGATTGGCTAACCGATATTGAAACTGCAGAAAGTTTGAACCTCAGCCCCAATGGCGCTAATTTAGTCGTACAAACCGACCGTCAATTGGAATTACGGAATCCGAATCAGTCGGGTACACCTAAAATTTTGATGCCTAAAGTAGCGTCGGGCACGGTGGTATGTGCGGTTTCGAACAACTGGGTAGCCCTGTGTGAAGGCCATGATACCTTACATTGTGTGGCCAATTCGGGTCAATCGGTGCGCGATTTTGCAGCCCAAACCACCAAAGATGGCGCAATGGTGGTTGCGTTTTCTGAAGAAGATCAGCTGATCGCCCTGGTGGAAAAAGACAATGCGGTAGTGCTCAAATCCCTGGAAACTGGTGTTACCGTGTCCACTAAAAAGTTTGACGAAAACATCAAATCCTTGCATTTTATACCTGGTTCCGGTGAAATTGTGGTGTTATTGCAAACAGCGCAAAATGCAGGCCAAAGCCCCCGCAACACGGCAAAACTATGGAGATATACAGGGTCCGGCAACAATCCGCGGGTGGTACGCCTGCACAATTACCCCATTCAAATGCTGTGTGTAAGCCAGAAAGGCGACCTGGTTGCCTTTTCGGATGGCCATGATGCCCGCATTTTTAGTATTTATAATTTGTCCGATGAATTGGTTCGCATCAACCACAGTAAAGACTTGGAAATTACCGCGATCGCGTTTCGGGAAGATGGCGAGGCCCTGGCAACCGGTTACAAAGATGGAACCATTGATATTTGGGATATCTTGCAAGGAGAAGTCCTGATTAAGTTACAAGCGGTGAGTCAGGCAGGTGATTGCTGGGTAAAATCGATGGCATTTCTCGAAAATGGTAAAAAAATCAGGCAAATTAACAGCAACGCCACCATCGCAACCCGCGATCTGGACCCAACCGCCATTCGCGATCAGGCGCAATCGGTGTACCGCCGTTTATTGCCGTTTACGCCCGAGCAAATCAGCGAGTACGGCCTGGAAAATGCCATGAATTATATGGGCAATTTCGAACGCCTGGCAGCATCGGGCGATTGGCCGCTGATCCGTAGTTTTTTCGAATATTACTCCTTGCAGGCCCACCGAAGCAATAATATCCAACGCGTTTATGGATATTGTGAACGCGCGTTTATTTTATACCGAAAACTGGATAAAGAAACCCAGGTTTCGCTGCGCAGTACGATGTTGGAAATGTTGCACGATTATCACTGGAAATGGCTTTTGCGCGGACAAATTTCCGAGGCAGCGTCGGTCGTGTCCCAAATGGATAAAGAATTTGATCATCCTCCACAAGCGCAGGAAGCCGCTGCATACACGGCCTTGCTCAAAGGGGATATCCGCAATGCCACTAGCCTTTTTACCGATTGGGCCTACTGGACCCACAACAATCAGTTCATTGCATTTGAACAGAACTGGTCGGCCCTGGATACCCTGCATGCTAAAATCAGACAACTGGCCGAATACGACTTATTGGATGCAGCGCAAAAGGCTTGTCTTTGCGGAATGTTTGGCGACCTGATTGATATGAAAAATATTTGTGGCAATGAAATCGGTAATCTGACGGGCCTCGACTTCGACGCCACCCAAAAATTGCGGTGGAACATCTTACGTAACCGACATAAAGCGGCGCTCACACCGAATTTTGTTAAAAAAGATAAGTTTTTACAAGCGGCCTACGCGGATGCCAAGGCTTTGCAACGAAACAACTCAACCAAATTTCGCCGAGATTTGCGGGAAGCAGCGCTCGATTTGGCCAATAATTACTTTAATTGGGGCACATACGAAGCCGCTGGCCCGCGTAGCACCCAATATTTCAACCAATCAAATGCGTTGTTAGAGCCGGGTGCCGCTGCCCTGGATACCATGCATTTGGCCCTGATGGCCGATAATTACCGGAGTTTGGGCACCCAAAACCTGTCGAAAGACCAATTGGAGGCTGCCATTGCCAATTTTGAAAAGGGCATTGATGCCTTGAATCGGTGGGTCAGTATCACCGGTGATGCGTTTTATCAAAACGAATTGGGCGCGCGCCTCTATTATCAATTGAACGAACAACAGGGCATTGCCTTGCTACTACAAGGAAAAGCAGAAGCCGCACGCCAGGCTTTTGAGCGTGCCGAACAGGTGCAATACTATGCAGCGCCTGTTTGCATCGGACTTACTTTTTTATTAGAAGGATCAGATTCGGGTGCTTTGATTGCGCTGGGAAGTTTGAACAATGAATTGGCAGTGGGCACCGCCTTGTTTTATATGGATGTGCTGGCCGTGCGTTTTCCAGATAAACGCGCTGAAATCCAGCAATTTGAACAGCGTTTTAAAGCAGCAATCGCAGCCACTAAGACCTTGGATACCAATAATATCGCCTATTGGCATGCCGCACAGCATTTTCAAAAAATGGTAAACCTGGAACAATGGAATGCGGCCCTAACTTGGAGCTCCCAAGCCCTAAAAGCGGCCGAACAAGCCCTGAATGGACCTGCCTCCTATAGTAATAAGGATTATTGGCTCAATGAGCATATCAATCAGGCTTATTACCTCATTTTGTCCAACAGCAAGGATAAGCAGACTTTAACCCAATCCATCACTTATTCGGAAAAGGCCCAAACCTATGTGGAATCCAGTTATGAGGGGTATGGAAATCGGGAATTGATCAAAACCAATTTAGCGCATGCCTATTGGTTGCGCAATGGAGTGGGCGACCGAGCGAAAAGTATTCAAATTTACCGGGACTATTTAAAAGCAACGCCCAACAGTGATGACGACCATTGGGCATTGCTGGAAAAAGACTTTCGCGATTTGCAACGCTTTGGCGTCGAATTCACCAATTTTGATCAGTTGATCGAAGCGATTCGGCCACCAGATGCAGAGTAAACCTTATTTTGACGTGCTTTTGGCCTTGTAATAGGCTACCGTTGCTGCCAATCCGGTTGCGTAAGGCGTCGGTTTCAGGCCAAAAGTGCGCTCAAATTTTTCAGATAACAATACATACGGGTGGGTGTATTGATAATTCATTTCAACCAATTCGCGGAAAAGCGGGCTGAATAAACCCAAGATCCGAAGCATAAACGTAGGCGTTTCCTGAAATTTAGGTTTCAAGCCAAACGCCGCAGCACTTGCAGCAACCCAATCTTTACCCGTCCAGGGCTCCTGCGATGTCGGAATGTTCCAGATTTGTCCGTCTGCACGCGCATCGGTACCCAGTATGGCCAAAGCGGGCGCAATATCCAGGGTATAGGTATACGTATGAATTTTATCTGCTTTGCCCATCACGAAGGCCGATTTACCCAATACGTGCCGTTCAAACAAAGTAGAATTTAGCACACTTTTATCCGTATTCGGCCCATAAAAATCGGCAGAACGGGCAATGGTCGCACGCAAACCTTTATTTTGTATCGCATCCAGCAACAGATCGTCCACCTGCGCCCGGACAATGCCTTTTTCGCTGATCGGGTGGTGGGGCGCATCTTCTTTCATCGGGCCATCCACCAGTCCAAGGGCGTACACATTATCAAGAAATACCAATTTGGCGTTGTGTGCCAAACAAGCATCAATGGTGTTTTGCATGGCAACCGGCCAATCGCGACGCCAAACCTTGATTTCATAC
>CAIVGO010000400.1 GCA_903905445.1 uncultured Bacteroidota bacterium | reverse complement strand
TTATATTGCTTTTGAAGTTGCTGGTACACACTGGCTATATCCGCAATCAATTTTTTGTCCGCTGTTTGGCGTTGTTTTTTGTATTGCTCCAAGGCAAACTGCACATCCTGGAGCGAAACAGGTTTTAGCAAATAATCGACGCTGTTTTGTTTAAAAGCCTGGATCGCATATTGGTCGTACGCGGTGGTAAAAATGATGGGAATGTCAATTTGAATTTGTTTGAAAATTTCAAAACTGTTTCCATCTGCCAAATGGATGTCCAAAAAGAGTAAATCTGCCGTCAACCCACCTGAAAAGGCGGCTAAAGTGGATTTAATCGTATCAAAACAGCCGACCACTTCAATCGAAGGTTCTAACCTATGTAGCAGGAGACTTAAATGCTCCGCCGATAATTTTTCGTCTTCAACCAGAATTACCTTCATTGCTGAACAATTAATGGTATCCTTACCAGAAACGAGCCGTTGGTGCACAGGATGGTCACATTTTGATCGGTAAAATATTCGTAGCGCAATTGGATGTTTTTTAAACCAGTTTCAGAACTCTCCACGATTTCATTCCTGGGTTGTAAGGGGTTTTCTATGTTCAAGGTGTCATTTTCGGTAAAAATACGCACGATTAATGGCCTCGCCTGCGATGCTTCATTGTGTTGTATGGTGTTTTCTACCAGCATTTGCAAGCACATCGGCAACACATATGCCGATTTTTTACTTTTCTCGATTTCGAGATGAAACACGATACTGTCCTCAAATCGGATCTTCAGCAGGTACAAATAGTGGTCCAAAAACGCCAGTTCTTCTTCCAAGGTGCTTAGTTCCGTATTACGCTTGTCGAGTATATACCGATAAACCTTCGATAGCTCACCAATAAATTGAACGGCTTTATCCTGATCTTTATACACCAAACTACTCAAAACACTTAAATTGTTAAATAAAAAATGTGGATTAATTTGATTTTTAAGGTTTTGTAATTGTGCTTGCGCGCTTTCTGTTTTATACTTGGCAACCTCTAACAAGCTGTTTTTCCAGGCGTTAAAAAATTGAAAACTGATATCCAGCGCTTGTATTGTGGCCGCAATTAAAGTGCCAATAAGCAAAGATTGTCGCATGCGCGGATCGAGGAAATGTCCATCGGGGTTTATAAGCAAGTGAATGGTACTCAACAGTCCAAATAAGATTAAAAAAGAATAACTAAGCGACAAAACCAATTGATATACAATCCTTTTACGCGGATGTTCCATCCAGCCAAATTTCCGATTCAACCAGGTATCCAAAAACAAATTTCCTTCCCAAAGGAGCAGGGTGGCTGGCACAAAAATGGAAATGTCGAACCAGATACCATGCCGCATGAAGTCCCGATAAACCAGGTACTTGAACGCCACAGCAAGTGCTATGCCTAAAGCGATCATATATAAAAACCTGTAACGGAGGTGCTTCATGCGGAATGATATGGTTTTGTTATTTTAAATTCGTTTTTTCAAAAGCAAAAATGCGTTAAAACTGCAATTTATAGGTCAAATTGGGAAACAAACCCAATTGGTAGGTGGTGTTGATCGACGCACTACCATTATTATATAACTGCGAAAAAACATTTTGGTGGTTGGTTATATTCTGTAAATCCAGGTAAATGGATTGCGATAACTTCCGGGTGCGGCTGTTGATAGAATACCCCACTTTAAAGTCCATTCGGAAATAATTGGTGTAGTTGCTGCCATAAACATTATCACCCGTTTCGAGCACTTCCCGACCTGCTTGTTGCGATGCTGCAAGGTCAATTGCTGTATAAGCCCTGCCGCCCGCATTGGTCAGTTTGAAATCGGTTGTGATTTTAGTGCGGCCGCCGGATCCCAGTTTCCACTCCTTGCCAGCCAAAATATTGTACACATATTTGCCATTAAAGGCAGTATTTCGCGCTACGCCGTCGCTTCCCACGTATTTAGACTGGTAAAGGGAGGATGTAAACAGTCCGTAAAATCCATTGCTGAAAAACTTCTCGATGGTAAGTTCCACCCCGTAGTTTTTGCCAGTTCCGGCATTGGTCAGATTGTCTTCCAGGTCAATTTTAAAACTTGCCCCGGTATTCAGCATCGAATAAGTACTGGAAAAGGTATTAACCGGCACATCATATATGGATTGGTAATACGCTTCAGCCTTCAAGCGCCAGTCTTTGAAGGGTTGCCAATCGTAGCCCAACACCAAGTGGTGACTTTTGGTAAAATCCAGGTTTTCGTTGTTGTACGAAATTGTACCATCGGCATTTGCGGTTTGCAGGAAATAAGTATTGATCGGTTGCATTTGGGCGTGCAGGCCATACCCAAAACTTAAAGTACTGTTTTTGGATAAGTTATACTTTAAGCCCATGCGTGGCTCCAAGGAAGTCGCATTGTTTAGGAAAAAACGCTGGCTGTGCAAACCCGCATTTAATGTAAAGCGATCGCTGATTTTATACTTTGCCTGTGCGTACGCCTGCGCAAGACTGGTGAAGCCTTTGTAATCCCAAACTTGCGTCCATTCCGCTGTTTGGCGGCGCGTGCGATAGTATAAATCCAGGTCTATCAACTCATTCTGCAAGCCTACTTTCAAAAAAAGGCGGGAATTAATCTTACTATTATAACTCGTATTAAAATTGTAGCCTGTTTTAGTGACCGAATTTTCTTCGCTGCTTTGGGTTACGCCCGTGGTGCGATTGGTTTCATAGTTCGTTTGATCCGTTTTGGCATAATTCAGGCCGATTGAAGAACTTATATAAGATTTGCTGTTCAATTGTTTGTTGTGATTGAGGCCTATGATGCCAATTTTACTATCAAAATCGGCGTCGTTCCCGTTGCCATATATGGTATTTGTACTGCCTCCATCAATGCTGATTTCGCTGCTGGCCAGGATGCCAAAAAGGGAAAATTTGCCCAATTTACTGGTGCCACTGTTTATTTTAAAGGACAAATCCTGGTAAACGGGGGTAGCCGTGGTACCAATATCAATCCCCACGTTCTGTGCCAGTCCTGCCAATGAATACCGATAGCCTACTAGATAAGAGGAACCGTTGCTTTTACTAATCGGACCTTCTGTGGTGGCCTCCAGGCCGGTGATTACCCCAAATTGCAGGGTAGTTTCCCGTTTATTGGCATTGCCGCTGCGCAATCCCAGGTCGAACACGCCGGAAGTTGCATTGCCATATTCGGCCGGAAACGCGGAGGTAAAGAAATCTGAATTCTTTAACAGGTTGGTATTCAAGGCGCTCACGGCCCCGCCCGTTGTACCCACCGTAGCAAAATGGTTCGGATTGGTCACGTTCATGCCATCAATGCGCCAAAGCACACCCACCGGCGAGTTGCCCCGAATAACAATATCATTTCGGCTGTCATCTGGCGCACTTACGCCTGCAAAATTGGCCGCCAATCGCGCCGGATCACTGCGCCCGCCCGCATAACGATTCACTTCCTCCATCGAAAAAGTACGCGCACTCACGGTCGCCAACTTATTAATGGTGCCTTCTTTGGTAGATGCTTTGATGACCACCTCATTCAATTGCTTGAGGGATTCTTCCAAACTGACATCCAAAATGACCTCTTTGCCAGAAGTGACTACGACGTTGGGAATCGTAACTTCGGTGTATCCAAGATAGCTTACTTTTAATTCATACCGTTCAGGTGTTAGGTCGGTGATTACGTAATTCCCTTTTTCGTCGGTCATCGCGCCTTTTACTTCAAGCTTATTCGAAATTTGAACGGTTGCACCAATTAAAGGAATTTGTGAGAGTTTGTCCAACACCACGCCACGTACGTTTTGTTTATTGTTTTGGGAAAATGCTGGAAATGCGCTGCCAATCAGGAGCAGCCAAAAGAAATGTTTCATATTAAAGCCCATCTTTGTTTAGGCACAAATCTATGGGCGGAAGCTAGGGTGGGGGAGTTGACCTTGGTTGGGTTGTTGAAATATTGGGCTGGGTTGTCGAAAAAAAAGAGGCCACGGAGAAAAGGGGTT
>CAIVGO010000399.1 GCA_903905445.1 uncultured Bacteroidota bacterium | reverse complement strand
ATTTTGCCTGCTTTAGCCAAGGGAATACCCTTGTTGATCAAAAACACCTTCAATCCCGGCTTCGCAGGCACGCGCATCACCCGCGAGGCCGACCCCAGTGATTTTCCGGTAAAAGGGATTTCCAGCATCAACCAGGTTTGTTTGCTCACCTTGCAAGGCAGTGGTTTATTTGGGGTGCCGGGTGTAGCGGGACGTTTGTTCGGGGCATTGGCACAAGCAGGCATCAATGTGGTCATCATCACCCAGGGATCCAGCGAATCGAGCATTACATTTGCCGTTGCGCCCGGCCAGGCACATCGTGCGCAAGCAGTGGTGGAGACCGCCTTTGTATACGATTTACAACGCGGATTGATTGAGCCGCTCCGTGTCGAAAACAACCTGTCTGTGTTAGCGGTGGTTGGCGAAAACATGCGCTATCGACCAGGTGTTGCTGGTCAATTATTTCAGGCGCTTGGGCACAATGGCGTTAACATTGTAGCCATTGCGCAAGGTTCCAGCGAATTGAACGTATCGGTTGTGCTCGATGCCGCCGATGAAACCAAGGCCCTGAACGCCATTCATGAAGCATTTTTCTTGTCGGATACCAAAACCTTACACCTATATATGGTGGGCGTTGGCCTGATTGGAAGCACCTTATTGCGTCAAATCGATCAAAATGCGGCGTATTTGCGCGAAAATCGCCATATCGAAATCCGGGTTATTGGGCTGGCCAACAGCCGTAAAATGTACTTTTCGGAGACAGGCATTCCATTCGAGCACTTTAAAGAAAACCTGGACGCCAGTACAACGCCCTTTTCGATGTCCCAATTTGTCGCCAAAATGAAAACCCTGAACCTGAGCAATGCCGTATTTGTGGACTGCACGGCTTCTGAGGACATTTCTGATTATTACGAACAAATTCTGGGGGGCAACATATCCATTTCAACCCCCAATAAAATTGCCGCATCTTCTCCATTTGCACGTTATAAAGGCTTGAAGCAAATTTCCAACAGCCGCAGTGCCTACTGGCGTTATGAAACCAACGTGGGCGCTGGTTTGCCCATAATCAGTACGCTCAACGACCTGATTCAGTCGGGCGACCGCATTAAAAAGATTGAAGGAGTGTTGTCGGGCACCTTATCCTACATTTTTAACAACTTTAATTCAAGCATTAAATTTTCGGAGGTCGTAAAAAAGGCAAAAGCCCTCGGACTCACCGAACCCGACCCGCGCGATGACCTCTCGGGATCGGATGTACGTCGAAAACTGCTCATTCTCGCCCGGGAATCGGGGCTGGCACTCGAATCGGCTGATATTGAACTGGAAAGTTTATTGCCCGACGCCTGCGTAAATGCGCCTTCGGTGCCCGCTTTTATGGAAGCCTTGGAACGACACAACCCCTATTACGAGAATTTGAGCCGAAAAGCCGAGGAAAAAGGCAAAGTGTTGCGTTATGTTGCCAAACTGGAAGACGATCGGGCCACGGTGGTGCTCGAAGCGTTTGGCCAAGACCATCCATTTTACTTTTTGTCGGGCAGTGATAACATGGTCGTATTTACTTCAGAGCGATACCACGAGCGGCCCTTGGTCGTACGCGGGCCGGGCGCAGGCGCAGAAGTAACCGCAGCAGGGGTCTTTGCCGAACTGATCAAAATGATCAGCTAATTTCGTTTAAAATTGCAAATACCATGGAAAAAATGGCAGCAGGCCGTTCTTGGGCGTTAAAGGTGCGATCGGGCGAAACGAAACCAAATTTTTTATTTACCTTAATTGCTAGGAGTTCTATTAATTATTTATGAATTTTGTGATAAATTTAAAACAAACTTTCACAATTATGCAAAAAAACTACCTGCTTTCGCTTGTTGCCCTGTTATTGTCTACTGGAGTTGCCTTCAGTCAGGTCACTTTTTCCGACGATTTTGAGTCTTACACCGTAGGACAAACCATTGGTGTTACCTCTCCGGTATGGGCTACCTGGACTGGTAATGTTGCTGCTGAAGATGCACCTGTATCCAGTGAAAAGGCGCACAGTGGTACTAAATCCGCTAAGTTTCTTGCTTCTTCTGCATCTGGCGGACCAGCTGACGTGATCTTGCCATTTGGCGGTTCTTACGACACCGGCGATTTCACCCTCGAAATGTGGATGTATGTTGTAACCGGCAATGGTGCCTATTTCAATGTACAAGGCAATACTGTTGCTGGCCAAAAGTACTCGGCTGATTTGTTTTTTGACAAAAATGGAAAATTGAATGTCAATGCAAATGGAAATGCTGTACCAGTGGTGATTGATGCCGCTTTCCCGGTTGGTAGCTGGTTCAAAATCAACCTCGTGAGCGATTTGAGCGCTAATAAATGGAAAATTTTGGTGGATGATGTAGTGGTAGGCGCTTTTGCTAATCCATCCAACAAAATTGCCTCTATCGACTTGTATGCTTACGGTCCAACTGGTTCTACAGGCTTCTATTATGTAGATGACGTGTCTTTCACATACACTCCATTGGTTAAAAAACCAACGGATGCCGTAATGTATGGCCTGGATTCTCGTACCGTTGGCTTGACCGGTGATCAATTGCCTATTAAAGCAACCGTGCGTAATATTGGTACCAACGCCATCACTTCTTTTGATGTGGAACTTGACAACGGAACATCTGTTGAAACCGTAAATGTATCGGGCCAAAACATCGCTTCTTTGGCTGTTTATACCGCTACTTTGCCAAATCCTTACACGTTGGTAGACGGTCCACAAGACCTGAAAGTAACCATCAAAAACGTAAACGGTGGCGTTGATGACAATCAGACCAACAATGACGGAACAACCACCTTGCGCGGTTATACGCCCGCTCCTGGCAAACATGTAGTAGTAGAAGAAGCAACCGGTACCTGGTGCCAATGGTGTGTGCGCGGTATCGTGTACATGGAACTCATGCGCGAACGCTACCCAGACCATTTTGTAGGTATCGGCGTACACAATGCCGATCCAATGGCCATTCCTGAATATGATGGCGGATTAACTGCTACACCAGGCTTTACAGGTTTCCCATCTTTGTTGCTGCAAAGAAAAGAACTGATGGATCCATCTGAAATGGAACGTCCTTTCCTGGAAGAAGTGATCCTTCCTGCACCTGCGACCCTTGTAAACGGCGCAAACTATGACGCTGCAACCGGCGTTTTGGACATCAGCGTTACAGCCAACTTTACTCAAAATGTAAGTGGTGTTTACCGCCTGAATGCGGTAATCCTGGAAGATGATGTAACCGGTACTACTTCTACCTGGGGACAGAAAAACGCTTATGCAGGTGGTGCAAATGGTGTAATGGGTGGTTTTGAAACCAAACCAGCAACCGTTCCAGCCAGCCAAATGGTGTACAATGATGTTGCACGCGCAATCCTCGGCGGTTTCTTCGGCCTTGATGACAGCGTTCCAGGATCTGTAGATGCGGGAACCAGCGTAACGGCTAATTTCTCCTTTACCCTGACCAATATCAATGACTTCGATAAATTGCACATTGCAGGTATCCTGACTGGTCCTGATGGTGAAATCGTAAATGCTAGCCTGACGACTGCCGATGAAGCGGTTACCAACGGCTTTACTTCTGCGGTGAAAGATGTGTTGGCCAACAACAAAGTAACCATCGCACCAAACCCAGCGGCGGGAACGGCTTATGTGAACCTTTCTTTGACCAAAGTTGCTGATACCAGCGTGCGTATCTTCAATACACTCGGCCAGGAAGTGATGACCCTGCACTATGGTAACCTTGCCGGTGACCAAGTGTTGCCTATTTCTATCGCACGCTTGACCAACGGTGTTTATACCGTTCAAGTGTTGGCGGGTGGACAAGCGATCAGCGAAAAATTGATCGTTCGCAACTAAAGTAGCCGATTCGAAATTTTAAGCGAAAGGCCTTTTTTTGATAAAAAGCGCATCCAAACTTAAAAACACTCGGATTTATATAAAAAAGAAACCGCCGGATCGACATGATGTCAGTCCGGCGGTTCTATTATAGCGCGATTGAACAGATCATTTAAGACCTGCTGAGTGCTTTATTTTACAGGCCAAATGCCTTTTTAATATCGTCTACTGCATCCAGTTTTTCCCAGGTAAAGGTTTCAATGGTTTTGCCGTTTACGACTTTAGTACCTGGTGTCCGACCAAAGTGCCCATAAGCAGCGGTTTCAGAGAAAATCGGGTTTTTCAAGCCATAGCGGCGTACGATACCTGCTGGGCGCAAGTCGAAAATCTCCATCAATTTATTAGCGATTTCGCCGTCATGCAAACCTTTGATTTTACAAGTGCCATACGTGTTTACGTACAAGCCAACTGGTTGTGCTACGCCGATTGCATAGGCAACCTGCACCAGAATTTGATTGCATAAACCAGCCGCTACCACGTTTTTCGCAATGTGACGGGTTGCATAAGCCGCCGAACGGTCCACTTTAGAAGGATCTTTTCCGCTAAATGCACCACCACCGTGTGCACCTTTACCACCGTAAGTATCTACGATGATTTTACGACCCGTCAAGCCTGTGTCGCCGTGTGGACCACCGATTACAAACTTGCCGGTTGGGTTGATAAAGTATTGAATATCATCGGTGAATAACTTTTGTACCCGTTTTGGTACCAATTTTTTCACCCGTGGGATCAAATATTTTTTCAAATCGGCTGCAATGCGCTCCTGCGTGATGTCTTCATCGTGCTGGGTGCTGATTACAATCGTGTCAATCTTGGTCGGTACGTGTTTGTCGGTATATTCAATCGTAACCTGGCTTTTTGCATCCGGGCGCAGGTATTTGATTTGTTTGTTTTCGCGGCGCATAACGGCCAGTTCTTGCAACAACAAGTGCGCAAGATCAAGTGCCAAAGGCATATAGTTGTCGGTTTCGTTGGTCGCATAGCCAAACATCATGCCCTGGTCGCCAGCGCCTTGTTCGTCTTCCGATTTACCAACATCCACACCCTGTGCAATATCAGCCGATTGCTCGTGGATCGCGCTCAGGATACCACATGATGCCGCATCAAAACGGTACTCAGCCTTGGTATAACCGATCCGTTCAATGGTAGCGCGTGCCGCTTCCTGAATGTCAACATAAGCCGAAGAACGTACTTCGCCGGCTACTACCACCAAACCGGTCGTTACCAGTGTTTCACAGGCAACTTTCGAATTGGGGTCTTGGGTCAAAAATGCATCTAGAATTGCATCGCTGATTTGGTCCGCTACTTTATCGGGATGTCCTTCGGATACGGATTCGGAAGTGAAAAGATAAGCCATTCTACAATTTTACGTTAAGATGAATGTGAATTTTGGATTGGGAAACATGCCCGATACGCTAGCCTTTCGATTTGCAAGCAAAAAAGATTTTTATAAAACCTTTCCAGACAATACAAAGGGGCAAAAGCGCCGCAAAGGTAGACTTTCCCATAATGAAAAAGAAAGACCTGACGGATTTATGGCGATTTTAAGACGAATCATACTGCAAAACCTCCGATCTTTGGGGTATGAAATCACGCACCGATATCGCCGCTTTGCGCAAAAACTATGCGCTCCATGCCTTAAATGAGGCCGATGTAAACCCCGACCCCATTCAGCAATTTGCCACCTGGTTTCAAGAAGCCCTGGATGCGCAAATTACGGAACCCAATGCCATGACCCTCGCCACTGCAAATGCCAGTGGCCGACCTGTTGCGCGCACGGTCCTGCTAAAAGACTTTGATAATGAAGGATTTGTGTTTTACACCAACTATGAAAGCCGCAAAGCAGCAGATCTAAAAGTAAACCCGCAAGCCTGCCTGTTGTTTACCTGGCTTGACCTCGAACGTCAGGTTTGCATTGAAGGAACGGTACAAAAAGTAGCGGAATCGGAGTCGTTGGCTTACTTTCAAAGCCGACCCAAAGGCAGCCAGATTGGTGCCTGGGCCAGTCCACAAAGTCGGGTTATTCCAAGCCGCGAAATCCTCGAAAAAAATATGGAACAACTTACCGCGCAATATGCCGAAGTTGATGTTTTACCCCTTCCTGAACATTGGGGCGGGTTTCGGGTATCTCCTCAACGCATCGAATTCTGGCAAGGACGCTCCAGCCGCCTGCACGATCGCATCGTGTACACCCGCGAAGGCCAGGCCTGGACAATTGAACGATTGGCCCCTTAGTCCTGCGCTACCGGGTAAAAGCATACACCTTTAAAGAAGTACCATCCGCTACAATCAAACGCCGTGGGCCTAACCAACATTGAACATTGGGTAACCGCATGTGCGCAGGCAGCCCTAAATGTCTTTGTTGAAAACTACGTATATCCGTAAAAACCAGTTCCGACGCCAATAAATTGATTAAAACCGTATTTTCTACATACAAATCTTGTCCCTGGCTTACCGCGTATGTTTTTTGAAACTGGCCATACACATTAAAAACCAAGGCCCCTTGCAGCGTATCCGCCGCATATACCCAGCTGCCGTCATCGCGGATGGTACGCAACGCAGGCTTTTGAGCGAGCGTCATGTTCATCGGTTGACTTTCGGCCAAGAGAACACCTTCCGGGCTTATTTTGCGCAATTTAAAGGCAATTTCATCGTAAATCCACAGGTTACCATCTTGCGCCGAAGCCACCACGCGGACCTCCGGAAATCCGGCTTCAATCAGACTCAGGGCACCCAACTCCGTCAAATTACGATCGAGTAATTGGATCATGCCAAAGGAAGGGTACCACACCAACACTTTCAACGGATTACTTACATCCAAATAAGTAGGGGTGCCTAAGCGGTTGTTGGAGTATTGGGCCAACAACCGGCCATCAGGTGCATGTTTTTCAATCCGATTGGCGGGCGTAATGCCATATAAATTGCCCAAATGGTCGGCCGTGGCAAAACGAAACGGCAACGGCAAGCTGAGCAGCAGTTGAAACGAATCGGGGCTTTGGGCGGGTAAGACGGTGCTCAATACAAGCAAAAAACCGCATAAAACAAGGCATTTTTTGCCAATCATACCGAGGGGGCACGCTTATTGTGGTTTGCGATTCAGCGTTTTTTTGTCTTCTGTCCAAATAAAAGTATCGGGCACAAAGAGTTTGGTGGTGGCAATTTCGGTGCATTCACCATCAGGCGTTTTGATGGGCTTGCGGTCGCGGATGCGGGTTTTGATCCGCACGACAGTTTCCGAAATGGTATCAGCCACCACGTCATAACGACCTTGTTTGATCAAAAAATCCAGAATTTCAGGCGAAGCGTGCGAAATCTGGATGTTGGTTTCCACCAAAATACTGCTGCCAGCCCACACCTGCAATTCGTAAATACCCGCCAAATCCAGGTCGACTACCTTGGCAGAATCCAGTTCAAACACCTGATACATGGTGCGTTCCATTTGGGCATAGGCGGTTTCACAAGCAAGTAGCAGGGCAAGGGAAACAAAAAGCGATCGTAGCGACATGTATCAATAATTTAGGGCAAATTTCGCGGAATGGTTTCGGATTCGCAAGTGGGTTAGGAATAAACGTAAAATAATAGATTTGTTGCGGCAGGGCGTAAAAATACGCTTAATTGGTGTGGCTAATGGAAAAAGACAAACCGGGCGTAAGGGCTTCGTTCGAACCAATAAATTCGGCAACGCCTAACGCACCTCGAATATTAGCCCAAACCATCCAGCCCGAGCCGATTTTATACCCAAATTTGAAGCCAGGCGCGAGATAGCGCAAGTCATTTAAATAAGTGGCCGTGTAGATTGAGTTGGCATCATCGTATTTTCCATCCTTGTTGCTTATGTGCAAATTGATGTTAAAAATGCCAATTAAACGCTTTTGTTTGCCCATATACTTGCCAATTTGGAAGGCGCCCAGCACCAGGCTGCTGTAATCGTTGCTACGATACCCATAACCCAATTCAATACTGGAAAAATACTTCGACCGGCCAAGGCCCGCCAAAATACTCGGCTCCAGCGCAAAAGCATCAATACCGGTACGCAGGCCTGTTTTAGCGTCGTAGCGGGCGGTGGGCAATACCGCATTTACTTTCGCCGTGAGCACAATCCCGTTTTTTTGGTAAAAATTGTAACTCACGCCCGCATCAATATTGGACAATGCAGTAAGACTCCCGCCTTGTGGTTCTGACGGATCGACCGTTTTTTGAAGGGTCGATTTTTCAAAAATCACGGGTACAATCAGCGAAACCATCCACCGGTCACTAATGCCGTATTCACCATAAAATTGCAAACTCGTGTGCCTAATGCGTCGATTCAACAACTTCACTTCATTGTCGATCAATACGCCATTATAAGGCAAGGTAGAGACGCCAATTTGGGCAAAATACTTGCCTTTCGGTTTGGTCCAGGCTTGTTGGGCCATCAAACATTGTGCTCCCAAAAAGCAAAACAGGCATAAATAAATCCATTTTTTCATCGCAAGCAGTTTTTGTAAAATGTGAAAATTGTGCTGCAAATGAAGGGGGAAACACGATAAATCGGGTTCGATTGGATAACCCCGAACCTGTTTTGGGTAGCCGATTGGTATTATTCGACAAACGCAGGATGACTGGCTTTAAACTCGGCGGGCGATTGCCGGGTCATTTTTTTAAAGGTGGTGTAAAAGGTCGTTTTGGAACTAAAACCAGCCGCATAGGCAATGCCCACCATATTCAAATGTTGATATTGATCAGATAGTAACAGCCGCTTGGCCTCTTCCACGCGATAGGTATTGATAAACTGAAAAAAACTTTGCCCAAAGCCTTCGTTCAATAAATACGAAAGATCGTGGGTGGTTAGTCCTATTTTATCGGCCAATTTCGGCAGGTTCAAATCTTCTTCCAGGTATACTTTTTCTGCTTCAACCAACCGCAACAATTGCTGCTTTAAGGCCAACAACTGGGTTTCCGAAAATCGCCGGGAACGCTCCTTCGGATTTAAAAAATCGTTTTCTATAATTTGCTGTATGTCGCTTCGAACGGCTTGGTCGAAAGGAAAAATCTCCTGTTGCTGCAACACATAATAGGCCAATGCATACACACCCACTAAATACCCATAGGATGAATGGATGAATATCCAATCCGTATCTATGAAAAACTCCAGCATAAAAACAAATAGCATTCCGGCAAAACCCATCAAAAAGTACCACAACCAGCGCAAATTAATGGATGCCGTGGAAGATGCAAACACCTCAATATTGCGTTGATGGATTTTTAACTTATTGAAAGACAAACTTACATAAATAGACATTTGAAATATGAGCAAGACCGTAAAACCAGCGTTCGGCACCCCTACCGCGCTCATTCGGTTTAATTTCACCGCCGGATCTTGTAAAATAAAATAGATAAATACAGGCAACAACAACACCGGCAACAGGAAATGGAAATAGTCTTTTTTGGGGTTGCCAGTTGCCAGCGAAATAAAATGCCCCACACTCAAATAGAGCGTCGGGGCAATGAAAAAAAACACAATATCCGTATACCCGATCAAAACGGGATGCCGCAGATAAAACTGGGCCTCAAACAAACCCTTATCAAAAATTAAAATTCCCAGCAACAGTAAAAAAACACCCAGCCAACGGTTACCTAAAACATTCACATTCAATGCATTGGTAAGCAACACAAAGGCCAATAAAACCACGCCCCCCGAAATGAATGCATCAATGCCCACCGCTAATTCAACTTACATTCCAACCCTAGTTTTTCCATTTCGCCCACAAACACCGAATCGGCGTTCACCTTGCGCGCCTGCGAGGAAAATGCCAGGGCATTGCGGTTTACATTGTCCAACAAACGCACTTTCAATAAATGTTTGCCTTTGTGCTCTTTGCACAAACGTTCAATTTCATTCAACAGTTTTTCGTTCAGCAACTCAATCGGCACCTGTAAAGTCACCGATTCTACCATAGAACCCACGATACTCTCCAATAACTCTACTTTTTCAAGTTTGAATTCTACCTCCTCCGAATTGTAACGCTGCTTGAAAGAACCGGTCATAAACAAACTGTTGCCTTCTTCAAACATGCTTTTAAAATTCGCATAATCATTGCTGAACAAGGCAATTTCCAGTCCACCCGTGTAGTCCTGCACCGTAAAGCGGCCCCAACCCGTACCTTTTTGGCTAATCCGGTGTTCGGCTTTGGTTACAAATGCAGCCAATTTGATTTTCTGATTTTTGAAGGTTTCCGCCCGATCGAGGGTACAGGTCGTGAAATTCTGGATCTCCAGTTTGTAATCATCCAGCGGATGCCCGGAAATGTAAATTCCTACCACGTCTTTTTCACGCTGCAACTTGGTCAACAGATTCCAGGGCTCCACCCGCGGAATAGGTGGCTCCTGAATGCTCACGGTATCCGACATGTCGCCAAACAAGGAATTGGTCGACATTACCTTATCTTCCTGATATGCAGCACCGTATCGCACGAGTTTTTCCAAAAAGGTATTATCCGCCGCATCTTTTGAATAGAAAAACACAGCCCGGTGCAAATCTTCAAAGCAATCAAAAGCGCCCGCAAAAGTCATGCTCTCCATCACTTTTTTGTTCACCGTACGCAAGTTCATGCGGCGCATAAAATCATAAATCGTCACAAAAGGCCCGTTTTTATCGCGCTCGATGATGAGATTCTCCACCGCAGCCTCGCCTACGCCTTTTACCGCTCCCAAACCATAGCGGATTTCGCCTTTTTTATTGACCGAAAAATTGATGATCGATTCGTTGATATCCGGCCCTTTCACCACCAGGCCCATTCGGTTACATTCCTCCAAAAAGAAGGTGATTTTTTCAATATTGCTCTGCGAATGGGTCAATACCGCCGCCATATATTCCGAAGGATAATGCGCCTTCAAATAAGCGGTTTGGTAGGCTACAAACGCGTAACACGTTGAGTGTGACTT
>CAIVGO010000398.1 GCA_903905445.1 uncultured Bacteroidota bacterium | reverse complement strand
GCCCATTGCTGTCTAAAACCTTTTAACTATTAGACTATCAAGCAATTGTGGGCTTCCCTTGCACATTTCGATGACGATTTTCAGCATTTCTTCTTCCAATTCCTGTTCAAACTTCAACTTGGCAATCTTGAACCCTTCAATTCTGTTTACCTTGTAATAAATGTGGATCAACTCAAATGCTATCAAAGTCATATATAGCATTACTTCAATGCCATTTTTACTTCTTGATAAAAGATGTTTAAATCCAAATTCCTGTTTTATAAATTTAAAAAAACATTCAATATCCCAGCGTTTGCGATAAATAAGAACTATTTCCTCCACCGATAGATCAAACATATTACTAAGAAAAAACAACTTTTCTCCACTATCCTTTCTATCCGCTTCGATTAACCGAAAAGTCTGTTTAGTTTTTTTACTGTTTTGGCTATATAGATATACCTCCAAATCTGCTTTTATAAAAAGAGTGTCAGTCTCTTTAGGATGCTCCTTGTCAATCTCAGTGATAGCACGCTTTAAATCATGTTTAACAGTGCCGCCATGAGCAATTGATCTGCAAACAAACTGAATGGCATTCTCCGAAAATTCCTCCAATCTTCTCCGACTATTAAGCCCCCGATCAAAAACGGCAATTTCATCCTTGCCAAATGTATGAGCGGAGATAATTTCCGGTAGCGCCGCGTTCTCAGATACATAGGTCTGCTCATTAAACACTTTTACTTTCGTTCCATACCAACCATCAAACCCTACACAGAATTTAATATCAACTGGATCAGCAGGTTTCTTCTTTTTTGTATTCACTCCATGTATTAGCCCTCCAATCTTCAATAAGGTCCCCGCAATCGATACCAAGGTGGAGTCAAAACGCATAATCTTATAGCCGCCAATCTTATCCGTTGGATATTCATTTTGCAGTAATAACGATACTTGCTCATGAAGAGATTCAAAATATGAACTCCTGATTCGGCTTAGGCGAGTAGCAAGCGAACTGTGATCACTCTCAAAATCCGGTGGCAAATCAGCATATTGACGAAACTTTACGTCATCTAAAAGTGTCTCTAAAATTCGCCAAGACAGATTATTCCGTTTTATCAGCCCATAGAGCAACAAATTAAAAATCCGTTGACCCGTCAGTTTTTTCACCTGATAGTCTACTTGTACTTCTTCCCCAATTCGATCAAAAAATGCCTGAGGAATCTGGTCAAGTAAGTCTTTTACGCGCAGAGACTGTCTTTTCATCCCGCAAAATTACCACTTTAGGTTTTAGACAGCAATGGGCAGAGCCCGAATGATCGACACACGCGGTAGAACCGCGCGCGAGCGAGGGAGTATTCGTGATAATGGATAAAAAATCCCGAATTTTAGTTTTCACCAAAATTCGGGATTTATACATTAACCACCATCCGGTGGTAAAAAACCTTAATTATTTAAACAACGTAACATTTCCTTGTCGTACAAAGTCGTTGCCGTCACCACATTTGATACGCACATACCACGCATAAGAATCGGGCGTCGCATCTTTGCCTTTATAACTGCCATCCCATCCTGCCGCATTAATATCGGTCGTTTGGTACACAATTTCTCCCCAGCGGTTCCACACCCGGAATTCCAGTTCAGTGATATCGGTAAACCGTACAATAAACAGGTCGTTGTGCTGGTCGCCATTGGGCGAAAATGCATTCGGAACAAAGATATAAGGCTCAATACAAATCTCGTTGCGCAGGTAAACCACAACTTGGGCAGTGTCCGGGCAGCGGCCATCTACCTGGGCAATCACCGTATAAATGGTGCTATCTTCTGTCGGACTTGCCGTTGTTTCGGCTGCGAGCGGATTGCTCAGGCCAGTCGTTGGAATCCATTGGTAACTCACCACACCACCTGTGCTGGTAGATGTTGCCAACAAAGTGGCTGTTTGCCCCAAATAAATACTATCAGGACCGACCACCGTTGCATCTACCGAAATGCTTGCAACACCCACCGACATGCTTGCTGTAGCTGTACAACCTGCGGCATTGGTTGCCGTGACGGTGTAGGTGGTGTTGAGGGTTGGGTTCACAAATGGGTTGTTGATGCCCGGTAAATTGGGCGACCAGGTATAGGTCAAATTTTGCGCAGGGACGAGGTTGATCAGGTTCAAATTGGTACCAGCACCATTACAAATGAAGTTATCATAAGCACCTACCTCTAGTTGCACCGTTTGGTTGCGCACCACAATAGAATCAATGGCATCACAGCCATTCAATCCGGCTTTTACATACAATACATAATTTGGATCGAGGGTTTGCAAGGTATATGCAGGGCCCGTACCCAAAACCGGGTTAAAACTGAGGTTATTCGACCAACTTAAGGTCGCGGCATTGTTGCTGTTGGCCGTCAAGGTAATAGGCGTCAGATTACACAACACGGTATCCTTGCTGTTGCCCACAATATCGACAGTGGCCTGTGGTTGCGGATCTACAAACACCGTAAAGTCCGTGCTACAGAAGCCATTTTTGACATTTACACTGTATATCGTTGGTACAGAGGGCGAAACACTCGGATTTGGATTGTTCACCTGCAAATTTGGATCACCAGGATTGGCACTCCAGGTATATTCAAAGTTGGTGCTCAAATTCGGATTGAGTTGCACCGAAGCACCTAAGCAAAACTTCAAAGAGTCTTCCAGCAGCATTGGAATAATGTCGATTTCCAATGGTTTGGTGATGGTATTGGTACAACCGCGCTCATCGGTAACCACCAGGGTAACCAAAGGATTGCCGTCCTGACTGAATTGTGCACTTGGGTTTTGCAAATTAGAGGTAGTTGGCTGACCATTCGGAAAACTCCAGCTCCAGGCAACTACCGGGAATTGGAAGATCGAATTGTCGGTAAAGTCTACCACCGCATTATTGATACAGGAGGCCGTCGTACTGGTGAAGTTTGCCAGCGGCGATGGGATATTGGTCACTTTAATCACCGTATCAAAAGGTGCAATACAATTGCTGGTTTGGGCAGGTGTGAATACAACCGTATAAGTGCCTGCTGTGCCGTAAGTGTGGGTCGGACTTTGCTCTGTAGAAGTGCTGTTATCACCAAAAGTCCAGGTACCTGCCACACCCGAAGTATTCAAAAATCCTACTTTCAGCATATTGCACAAGTCAAGACTAATCGCGCCTTCCAATGAAATTGATTTTTCAAATTCCACCGGCACCTGCATGGTATCCGCACAATTAAACTGGTTGGTTGCCACCAGCGTAAGCGTGTACACCCCGGCAGGGCCAGTAATCGTAGCACAATCAGCGTTGTTCGGGCTAATATTGACGCCGAAAGTTCCGGTCCAATTGTAGGTTAAAACGTCGTTTGGATCAAGGTTATTCACGCATACCTGCAATTGCTTGCCTTCGCATTCTTTATCAGGTAAAGAAGTGTCTAAGGTAATATCCACTCCTTGTCCTACTACCGTTACGGTTTCAGCAGCGGTACATCCAGTTACACCGTCGGTTACAATTACGGTGTAATTATGGGTTCCTGCGCTGGGTACGTTAAGCAAGGCGTCCTGGTCCACCACTTGGCCATTGGCAGCGTCAATCCATTGATAAGTAACATTTGCACCGCCTGTTGAACTGGCCGTAATGTTGCTGATTGGAGCACAGGTGTTTTCTACTTTGGTAGAAACTTGCACCGATACAGGTGGATTGCGTTCAATGGTCAGTGTAAACGTACTGTCGCAGAACAGGTTACTTACCTGCAGGAAGTAGGTAGTGGTTACCTTGGGGTTTGCAATTACACTGAATGGGCCGCCTTGCGACTGATCCAGGCTTGGGTTTGGAATCCAGAGGTAAGAATTATTAGGATCTCCAATTACTTTGATCAAAACGGGCAAAGTATCACATGGATTTCCGCCGGATACAATATCCAAACTTACATTTGAAACACCATTGCCGATAATGTCCACTGGGATAGATTCCGTACAACCATTTACATCGGTGGCCACCACGGTATAGGTATTGGAGCCTGCCGTGGCAATATTCAACAAGGCATCTTTGTCAACCTCCACGCCATTGCTGTTGAACCATTGATACGTGACGTTGCTGCTTGCATTTGCACTAATCGTAGTGGTTGGCGCGCAGGTTACAACAGAGTCTGTAGATACCGTCAGGTCAATCGGTTGGAAATTCACCACGACCGGAATTTCAAAGTTGCGGGTACAATTGCCGTTGTTTACCTGAAGGAAATACGTGGTCGTTTGTGTTGGATTGGCGATCACATTAAAAGGAGCGCCGCTTAAATCGAGCGTTGGGTTACTGGTCCAGTTATAGGTGTAGGTTAAACTGCCCGTTACCTTAATTGGAATTGGATTGAGCGCGCAGGGG
>CAIVGO010000397.1 GCA_903905445.1 uncultured Bacteroidota bacterium | reverse complement strand
TTGGCTTTGTTTATCATTGTTTTTCTGACCGTTGTAAACCTTTTTGGGGTAAAAATAGGGGAGTGGATCGCCAATTTATTTACGGGCGCCAAATTATTGGGCCTGCTTTTAATTATTTTAGCAGCTGTTTTTTTCAGCAATCCGGCAGTTCCAGCAGCCAACGCGGCCTCGTCGTTGGTGCAAACGCCCCCGGATGACCTTTGGAGCGCCTTTGCACTGGCATTTGTAGGTGTTTTGTGGTCGTATGGCGGCTGGCACCATGCGTCTTTTATGGCTGGCGAAACGAATAACCCGCAACGCAATATCCCCAGGGCCATGATGATTGGCGCTGCGGTTGTAACCTTGGTGTATGTTTTGGCCAATATCGCCTATATGCAGTTGCTGCCTTTGGAAACCATTGCGCGTTCTTCCACGGTGGCTGCCGATGCCCTGCAAACCATTACCCCCTGGGGCGGCAAATTAATGGCCGTTTTGATTGCTTTGTCTACGTTCGGTACTACCGGAATTTATTGCATGACCGCGCCGCGCATCTATTACGCGATGGCCAACGACGGTATTTTCTTTTCAAAACTGGCCGAAACCCACCCAACATGGAAAACACCCGTGCGCGCGATGCTGGTGCAAAGTGGCTGGTCGGTCTTGCTGTTGTTATTTTGGGGAACCTTTGAAAACCTGATTTCGTACGTCACCTTCATGGATTTTGCCGCGATGATGATGGTGGCCACCAGTATTTTTGTTTTTCGAAAAAAACGCCCCGATGCGGTACGCGGTTATCGAACCTTTGGCTACCCGGTTACGCCCCTGATTTTCATCACGATTTGCCTCTGGTTTGTACTTTTTACCATTGTGGGCGACCCAATTCGCGCAGGAGCGGGCATTTTGGTCGGATTGGTGGGTTATGTAGTGTACTTGTTTGGATTTAAAAAGAAAGGGTAATTAACCGCCTAACCAAGCTTTGAACTCTGGAACCCGTTCGCGGCTGACAAATACTTCTTCCGGGGCAGCAGGGTTTAAATCAAGTTTCAACCGTCCATTTAAGTGCGGATGAATGGTTTTAATGCTGTTCAAACGAATACTCATACTACGGCCAATTCGAAAGAAATCGCGCGGGTCCAGCAACCGATCCAGTTCCTCCAGGGTATGGTCAATAAAATATTTTTTGCCGTTAAATGTGTACCCCTGCGTTAGTCCATCCGATGAGCGGAAGAAGGCAATGTCTTCTGCTTGTAAAAAGGCAAGTTGCTGGCCTGTTTTTACCAAAAAACGGTCTTTGTACGATTCTTTTTTAAAAAATCGGCTAATAGATTCAAAGTCGAATTGTGGTGCAATACGTTGGTTTTCAATTTTTTCCAGCGCCCGGTTTAAATCTTCCGGGTCAATAGGCTTGAGTAAATAATCTACCGCATTTACCTTAAAAGCCTGCACCGCGTATTGGTCGAAAGCGGTGGTAAAAATGACGGGCGCGCGCACTTCAACTTGCCTGAAAATGTCAAAACTTAGGCCGTCTGCGATCTGAATGTCCATGAAAATCAGGTCGGGCAATGGAAAGGTATTCAGCCAGCGTACCGCACCAGAAACAGTATCCAGGGTTTCGAGGATGTTAAAGTTTGCGTTATAGGCCAGCAACATTTTGCTCAGTTGTTTTGCGGCCGGGAGTTCGTCTTCGATCAACAAAATTTTCATAACGTACCTTTCAGGTTATAGGTGGTTCAATTCGATCAACGGCAAGGCGACCGTAAAATATTGATGCGATACAATGGTTTCCACATTGCGCTCGGTGAGCATTTGGTAACGCGCCCGGATGTTTTCCAGTCCAACGCCTGTGGAGTCCATAATTTGATTTTTGCGTTGTAAATTGTTGCGAATGATCAAGGTTGGGCTGCTATGGGCATCAGTTTTTACCCCATTGCTTGGTGTTTTCTGCTCGGGATGCTCTGCAAATACTTCAATTGTCAAGGGTTTTTCTGTAGAAATGACATTGTGTTTGATCGCGTTTTCAAACAGCATTTGCAAAGACAATGGCACAATGGCCATGCCTTTGATTGCTTGTAGGTCACTCGTTTGCACAACCAGATTTTCACCGAACCGTTCTTTGAGCAGATAAACATAGGATTGCAGGTAATCTAGTTCCTCCGATAAGGGAATCACGCGGGTCTCTCGACTTTCCAACACATAGCGGTACACTTTACTCAATTGTTGTACAAAACGCACCGCCTTGTTCGGATCTTCGGGGATGAGGTAAATCAGGGTATTCAAACTGTTAAATAAAAAATGCGGGTTCACCTGGTTTCGGAGCCCTTCTAATTGTGATTCTACATTTTTGCGCTCCAAATCTGCTTTTTCTGCTGTTGCCCGTTGTAATTGCAGGTAGAAAGCCAATGCCTCATACAACGTAATGATAAAAGATGACATTAGCAGGGCACTGATAAATATGACAATCTGGTTGGGGTGTGTTTGATGTACTGGAATTAAGTAGGAAAAAACAGCCTTTAAAAGGCTATTCACAACAAAATTTACCAAAATAAAAACAAGCAGCATTAACACCAAACGATGTCCAATTTGATGAGCATGCGGGTATTTTAGCCGAATGTTGGTATAAGCCCAGCGCAAGGCAAACCAAAAAGCCCCTGTATAAACAAACGACATCGGGATGCATACCATCAAAAATGGCCAGTCACCTCTTACATAATATTCATTGAATAAAAGCAAAGAAATGAGGACGCTCGCCACGGGCAATCCCACGATGATGATCCATTTATCATCAAATCCGACAATATCCTGGAAGCACTTTTTATTCATGTCACTTGTTCGTTAATGGAAGGATGAAACAGCGCATGCCTTTTTTATCCTCAAAAAAGACATGCGCTGATACCTGTACGGTGCTTAAAACTCTACCCGATACAGCAAATCTGGAAAGAATCCAATCTGGTTGACACGGCCCACTTCTCCACGTACGGTATTGTAACGCAGTGCGAAGATATTTTCCCGATTGGTAACATTTTGAAAATCAAGGAAAAAGGTTTGCGACAACTTGCGTTTGCTGGAGTTGACTCGGTATCCAAATTTGACATCCCAGCGCATGTAGGCGTCCTGTTTTTTGCTAAATGCAAGGTTGTCGTAAATCACTTCTTTTCCCGCTGCCTGGCTTGCTGTCAAATCTACCGGCGAATAGGGGCGTCCGCCCGCCGTTGTAAATTTGGTATCAAACGTCAAAGCCCGACGACCAGAACTGCCAATTTTAAACTCTTTCCCTGCCAAAACATTAAACACATACCCGCCATTGAAGGCTGTTGATCGTTCTACACCGTCTGAACCCTTGTATTTTGAATCAAAAATACTGGTTGTAACCAGGGCATAATATCCTTTGGAGAAGAATTTTTCTACGGTAACCTCTACACCCACATTACGCCCGGTACCTTTATTAACTAATTTGGTTTTTTCAGGAAAAACAAAGTCGGCGCCGGTGTTCAGGATGGAAAAGGAACTCGGAGTTGATTCAACGGGGGCCTTATCGATCCATTGGTAGTAGGTTTCGGCTTTAATACGCCAATCTTGAGCCGGTTTGAAATCATAGCCAAGTACCAAATGCTGACTTTGGGTAAATTTCAACTGGTCATTCGAATTACGGGTGCTGCCATCGGCCAATTGCTCCCGGAAGAAGAAAATAGGCAGCGGCTGTGTCTGGTTGTGCAACCCGTAACCAAGGCTCAATTTATGTTTGGGCAAAAACTGCCAGTTGATAGCGGCGCGTGGCTCGAGGGCAAAATTTTCGGTCAAATCAAAGTATTGCGCATGCAAGCCGCCATTCAAGGTAACCGTTTGGGTGATCCGGTATTGCGCTTGTGCATAGGCTTCTGCAGTGTTAACGGTACCTTCAAAATCGCGTTGCAAGTACCAATCGCGTTTGCCATCGCCGTCCAAATCAGGTGTTCCTTCGCGGGTATTCACGTAGGTATCGAGGCGTTGATTTTGCAATAAAACGCCGGTACGGAAGTTTAATCGATTGGTAATCTTATTGTTATAATAGGAAGAAACGCGGTACACTGTCAGGCCGTCTTTTACATCTGTCAACTGGTAGGGAGCGTCGTTTTCTTTTAATTCTAAATCTTCAGCTTTATAGGTAGTCCCAGAATACGACGCGCTTACCACTGTGCGAATGTAGGAATGGTCATTGAGCAATACGTTGTGTTTTAAACCAATAATGCCAAATCTTGACTTATTGTAAGCGTTTTGGTTCGGATCGGCAAATAAATCGGTCGTGTCAATTTCGGCACCCAGGAAATTGATGGAACTGTTGGCACCAATGCCGAAGACTGAAATTTTACCAAATTTTGTATTGCCAAGATCAATGTTAAAACTCAAATCTTTATAGCGGGGTAGGGCAGCAGTACCAAAGTTGATGCCTGCTACACTGGCCAATTCTACAAAAGAGTGCCGGTAAGCCACCACAAATGAGCCGCCGGATTTCGGGTTGAGCGGCCCTTCGATCAGTGCTTCCAGGCCAGTAAATGCGCCCAATTGGGTCATAAACTCAAATTTTTCCTGGTTGCCTGTACGCAAATTGATGTCAAATACCCCCGCCAGCGCATTGCCGTACTCCGCGGAAAATGCACCCGTCAGGAAATCAGAATTGGAAATCATATTCGGGTTGAGCGCCGAAACAGGACCGCCCGTGGTGCCTAAAGTGCTAAAATGGTTGGGGTTGGGCATCGGAATGCCTTCCAAACGCCACAATACACCGGTAGGCGAGTTGCCGCGAATGACAATGTCGTTGCGTGCGTCGTTGTTGGCAGCGACTCCGGCAAAGTTGGTCACCAAACGACCAATATCCGAACGCCCGCCCGAATAACGGCGCACTTCCTCCATGTTGAACTGCCGGGCCGAAATAGCCGCCATTTCATTCATGGGTTTGTCTTTGTCACTTTTTGCGGTAACCACCACCTCGTTCATTTTATTGAACGATTCTTCCATGCGAATGTCTAATTGCGCTTCTTTGCCAGCAGTGATCAGGATGTTGGGCAGGTTTTGAGGTTCATACCCGAGATAACTTACCCGGATCATTTGACGGCCAACAGGCACATTTTTCAGGATAAAATTGCCATTGGCATCCGTAATAGCACCAAAAACTGAACCTGCATCCGTTGGAGCATTGGGGGCCAGTTGTACCGTCGCACCAACCAAAGGCACTTCCGATTGCTGATCACGCACCATGCCGCGGATGGTAGAAGTTTGGGCGGTCAGGAAAACGGGTAAAAAAGATAACAGAAGCAGAGCCAGGCTAATGGGGGACAGGAATTGTTGTTTTGTTTGCATAGCTTATTTTTAGTTAAGTCGTTCGCGTTTATTGCAGTGCAAAAATGAAGACACTTGGGTTGATCTAAAAGGGCAAAGCCATGCACGGTATCATAAAAGGGATGGATGGTTGGATTTTGGGGTTGAATGGTTTAGTTTAATACGAAAGAAAAATAAATAAAACACAATTTGTTGTAAAACATAAAACAATTTGTATTTTTGTGCATAAAATATAAACAGGATAACATGGAAACAACACCGTACCCTTTAAGAATATACATTCCTTTTACCTCCGATTACGGATTTAAAGTAACTTTTGGAAATGAGCACAATCAGGATTTTTTAAAAAGAGCGCTACAAGCTTTAATACAATCATCGGTGCCGATCAAGCAAATTTGGTTTGACAAAGGTTCAATAGAAGGACAAACGCAAGAAAGCCGGGGCGGTTTGCTGGATATTTATTGTCGCGATGACGAGGGCAACTATTTTATTGTTGAAATGCAGTTGGGGTATTTCAAGCACATGATCCAGCGTTTGAAGTTTTATGGGTATCATAAAATGGATACGGAGGTGCGCAAGGGTGATTTTAAATTTGATAAACTTCCAACGATTTATTGCGTTGGAATTTTGGGATATAATTTGCTTGAGGGCGAACGATATCGCACGGTGGCTTGTTTAAAAGATGAAAACAATCGAATTATTGATAAGCAAATGGTTTTTGTGATCGTAGAGCTTGAAAAATTCGATAAAATCCCTGAAAATTGCACAACCGATTTGGATAAACTGATTTTTACCATGAAAGAAGCGCATAAAATGGCATCCGCAATGGAGCAGCCAGCATTTATGAAAGAGGACTGGATTGTTGCAGCCTTACATGAACTGGATACCCGCGCTTTATCCCCTGAGCGCAGGGCTTCGCTTTCTATTTTCCTGGCAAAGGAACTCAGTGAAAGGCATCATCAGGCAGAAATGGCAGCACAAGTTGAATCTGGTAAACAGGAGTTGGCTGAGATTAAGGAAATGCTCGAAGTGCACCAAAAAGAAATCGTAGCACACCAAAAAGAAATCGAAGCGCGCAAAAAAGAAATCGAATCGCGCAAAAAAGAAATCGAAGCGAGCAAAAAAGAAATCGAATCGCGCGATCAGGAAATTGAATCGCGCGATCAGGAAATTGAATCGCGCAATCAGGAAATTGAATTGCGCAATCAGGAAATTGAAGCCCGCGACAAAGCATTGGAATTAGAAAAAGCAAAGGACTTAAATTTCAAACGAACAACCATCCGAACCATGATGACGGTAACAGATTGGACGGACGAACAGATTGCTTTAAAATTAAACCTTCCGATCGATCTGGTACAACTGGTACGCGCCGAAAAATAGTATTTAATCCGAATCATACAACCACACTCTACACTTTCACAATTCCCGCCGCAAGCCCTTGCAAAAGCAGCGGATTACCCCTACCTTTGTACATGCTGGATGAAGGCAACAAGATTGGCGATATTGGCGAGCTTTTGCTTTCGTTGTTCCTGTCGCAAAAAACCAACGAGGGTTATTTATTCAACCCCTTGCTAATCGGTGGAAAATGGCCAACCATGGATATTTATGCCGAAGTAAGCCAGGATCCCGGCAAATTTTGCTTTTTTCAGGTAAAAACAACCCTCCGTGGTTGCAATGCCAAAGGAAACCTGCAAATCAAAGTCCCAAAAATCAAACTGGAACGCCTGGCACAATACCATGCCCCCAGTTATTTGGTTGGAATTGACCTCAAGCTGGATAACCCTTTTCAATCAAAGGCGTATATTGCAGCCATTCGGGGCGCACATGAATACGGTATGAGCAGTTTATCAACCGCTTACGAACTGAATGAAGAAAATTTGATTCGATTGCGCGATGAAGTCATTGAATTTTGGCAGCACTCGAACCTACTAGACACTAAAACCGTTTATCGGTCCATATTTGATATATGAGCACCAACAAGGAAATTGAAGCTTGGCGTGCAGAATTAATCGCCAAAGTGTTTTTACTAAGCAGTGGCTTTACGGTATTGCCGGTTCCCGATGATAAATCATACGATTTTATCGCCATCGAAGAACAAGGGAAACACCAAAAGTTAGCAGTAGAAGTGCTACCTACGCGATCTTCTAAAATGGCCATCGTAAAAAAATTCGGCGCACTGCGGGACAGTATTGTCCCGAACGGTATACCCGTCGTATTGTTTTACATCAACTCCGACAAGGAAGATGGCTATTTTGAAGTAATTGGGAAGCAAAAGAAAAGTGGCATTTTACCCATGGAAAAAGATGTTTTCCAGAAATTATTTGCCGAAAATCCAAATTAGGCGCTAAGAAGAAGGCGGAATATGCATCACAATGCCCGCCTCCCTGAATCTTTTCCGAATTTCGAATCGCAACTCACTGCGTACGACTTCCACCTCAAATTTTCGACTGGTCCAAAACTGTAAATCAAAGATCATGCGCTCATCCGCAAAGTCTGTTAACCGGACGGTGGGTGCGCGCAGGTCATCATTTTTCAATACATCGGCATGGTCTGCCGCACATTCCAACATAATTTGCCGTACCAATACCTCGTCCGACTGATAATCAGCCCCGGCCAGTACCGAAAATCGTGCAGGTTCATTTTCGCGATGGGTCCAATTCACCACATTTTCTGTGATAAACTTATGGTTCGGAATAATCAATACCACACCATCGCGGGTAATTAATTTGGAGGTCCGCAGGTTGATCTCCGCAACCCGGCTTACTTGTCCGTCCAATTGCAAAATGTCGCCCACCTCAATGGTGCCTTCAAACAGCAGAAAAATGCCCGACATAATATCTCGGAAAATTTGCTGCACCCCTAAACCAAGTCCAACCAGTAATGCCGCCGAACCTGCCAGCAATACGGATACCCGAATGCCAACAACCTCCAGCATGACCACGGTAGCCATGGTCCATACAATGTATTGTACAATGAGAAACAGCGAGTGTCGCCTTCCCTGATCGGAAACCTTGATGATGCGCGCCCGATTGATAAGCCGATTCAGCACCCGTAGAAAAAACCAGGTGCTCGCCCATACCAATACCAGCCCTAGTAAGGTGGCAATGGTTAACTTGAATGCACCCAGTGCAAATAATTCGTAGTTCATATCCAACTTGTCCGCACAAGTCTAATTATCGAATAATCAATTTTTCGCGTTCTGGTCCAGTAGAGACCATCTTCACAGGTACGCCCAAATAATTTTCGAGGGCTTCCAAAAATGCGCGTGCCTGTTTGGGCAACGCATCAAAACTGTAAATATCTTCCAAACTACTCTGCCATCCTTCAAAATGTTGTAAAACCGGTTCAATTTCGGCTTGGCACAAATCATAAGGCAGGTTCTGCTGGTCTTTTCCATCATACCGGTAATGGGTAGCAGCCGCAATTTCCGTAAACGAATTCAGAACGTCTATTTTGGTCATGCACAACTCGGTTGTGCCATTCAGAATGTTCGTATAGCGCAATTGCGGTAAATCAATCCAGCCACAACGCCGCGGGCGACCAGTCGTTGAGCCAAACTCCATGCCTTCCTGCCGCAGTTTTTCGCCTGTTTCATTGTCGAGTTCGGTCGGGAACGGCCCGCCGCCAACCCGGGTGCAATACGCCTTGGTAATGCCGATCACGCGGCCAACTTGCTGTGGTGCAATTCCTAATCCGGTACAAACACCCGCCGTAATGGTATTAGAGGATGTTACATAAGGATAAGTGCCAAAATCAATATCGAGCATGGAACCTTGTGCGCCTTCAGCTAGGATGCGTTTGCCCGCTCGGAGTGCATCGTCAATATAATATTCGCTGTCTACAAATTGCAGCGACCGCAAGGTGTCGAGACTTTCGAACCAGGCCTTTTCTTCGCCCGCCAAATCGAAATCAATGGCAGGATATATTTTAAGCAACTCAAGGTGTTTGGTTTTTAGCCCTTCATACAGATCACGGAAACCAGGCTGGTTTACATCGCCAACCCGCAAACCGTTGCGGCCGGTTTTATCCATATAGGTCGGTCCGATGCCTTTGAGGGTAGAGCCAATTTTAGCCTTGCCTTTGTGTGCCTCACTTGCGGCATCCAGCCATCGGTGGGTGGGTAAAATAAGGTGTGCTTTACGCGAAACAAGCAGTCGAGATTTGAATTCGACCTGACTTTGTTCGAGTGAACGCAGTTCTCGTTGGAAAATGACGGGGTCTAGTACCACACCATTTCCAATCAGATTAATCAGCCCAGCGCGGAAAATACCAGAAGGCACGGTATGCAACACGTATTTGTTGCCACCAAACTTAAGGGTATGCCCGGCATTGGGTCCGCCTTGAAATCGTGCCACGATATCATAATCGTTGGCGAGGTAATCTACAATTTTGCCTTTTCCTTCATCGCCCCACTGCAGGCCTAAGATAACGTCAATTTGCATGTTTTTTTGCTTGTTTGGCTTAAAATGGTCACTAAGGGACATGTTAGGAGGCCCCTTCGCTGCTCGCAAGCCGCAAAACTACCAATTCACAGCGCGGTTTGGAAGGATTTTTTCAGGAAAGTGCGGATAGGCGATAAATTTGGGTGTGTTCAATAAAAAGTGGGTTATTCTGATTAGGGCTTTCTTTACTACCTTTGCACCATGATGCGTTATTTGTTACTGATAGGTTGTTGGTTTGTTTTGAGTTGGTCTGCCGTCGCGCAGGGCTCCCTCAACCCTTTCGAAATGCGTTTTCGGTTGCCCAAAGTAACACAAACCGGGGTTCCTGTTGCAGTTGTATCCAATCCTTTTGATGTAACACCACACCGTATTCCTGGGGTGACCAATGCCTTGGTAGCCAATGAAACAGCGCCATTTAAACCTTTTTCGATCTTTCCGAGGGGTGGTGGTATGCGTCAGAGTACCTTGTTTTGGGTGTTGATCCTATTATTCGGAATGCTCACGTTTTCTATCGCGGCCAATCGCAAAGCCGTTGGGAAAGCCTGGCGTGGTTTTTTGAATGACAGCGCCCTTACACTTGCACAAAGGGAGGCGGCGGGTTTTGCCGGGAGTACCCCATATTATCTGATGTACTTTAGCTTTTTATTCCAGGCAGGAATGTTCTTTTTTTTAATGGCGCGTTTCTTCAACCGGGAAAGTTTCAATAATTTGCCATTTTTACTGTTTTGTTTCTTACTCTCTGGTGGTATTTTTTTGTCAAAACACTTTTTATTAAGCGTAATTGCATGGCTTTATCCCTTGGGCAATGCAGTGTCTCGATATAACTTCTTAATCATTATTTTCAACTGTATTTTGGGCCTTTTCCTCCTTCCATTCAACCTTTTGCTCGCATTTGGCGGAGAATTTGAAGGATTGTTGCTATTCTGGACGCTAGGGCTTATTGTTGTTTTTTATATTTATCGGTCAGTGCGCGCAAGTTCTATCGGCACAAAATTTTTAGCCGATGACCAATTCCACTTTTTGTTATACCTTTGCGTCGTCGAAATCGCACCTATTCTCTTTTTAGTAAAATTGGTGCTGAATGAGGCGAACTAAAGTTCCAGTTTTTGGGTTTGCGTTAAGGATCGTACGATGTACCTGTTGTGACTCCTCCCGCCAATTCAAGATCGTACAAAACCGAACAAGTTTCACATAAATTCAACTCCCGAATGTCTGCATCTGCTGCACCTGTTCAGGAAGACACCTACAAGCGCGTACAAAACATCCTTATCTCTCAGCCCAAACCTGCTCAACGTTCTGCTTACGACGAACTCGAGAAGAAATTTGGCGTTCGCATCGACTTTGTGCCATTTATGACGCTAGAAGGGCTTACGGAGAAAGAGTACCGCAAAAATCGCGTCTATCCGAACGATTATACAGCCATTGTTTTTACCAGCAAAAATGCAATTGATCATTTTTTTAGGTTGTGCAGCGAACTGAGAATTAAAATGTCGGAAGACACAAAGTATTTCTGCTCCACCGAAACAATTGCCAACTATCTGCAAAAATTTATTATGTTCCGTAAACGCAAGGTGTTTAATGGCACCAAGTCTATCACGGAACTAAAGTCGTACATCCTCCGCAACAAAGAAGAAAAGTTTTTCTTGCCTTGTAGCGATCAGGGACATGCGGAAGTAACCAACTATTTCAAAGAGTTGAAAGTACCCGTGCAGGAAGCCGTGATGTATCGCTCTGTAAATACCGATTTGACCGATCTCAAAGATATTAAATACGATATCATTGCTTTCTTCTCAGCGCTCGAAATCAAATCCATGTTCGAACAGTTTCCTGATTTTAAACAGGAAGACCGTCGTATATGTGTGTTCGGAACCTCCGCTTTGAAAGCCGTAACCGATCGCGGTATGACGGTGCATATTCAGGCAGGGACACCAGAAGCGCCATCCATCGCTGTGGCATTGGAAACCTATTTGAAGATTTCGAATAAAAATTGATCTGATTCAATCGTACGCAAAAGGGGCTGTATCATACATTAGACGATGAAACAGCCCCTTTTTTATGCCTGTACCCGGCTACTTCCAGATAACTATTGGTACAACCCATTCTCTTTCCTATCTTTGTTTTTTTTATAATCCATATTGCTTACTGCCACACTATGCCGAACGGATCTGCCGCTACTGAAAACTTACTAGACATGTACCAAACCATTGCCCGAAAGGTGAAGGAGGGCGGGTGTGTCTTGTTTTTGGGGCCGGGCGCTATTTTGGTAAAAGATGAAGCCGGGCAGTGGCAGCCATTAACCGACCTTTGTGCGCGTTTTTTAGCCAAAAAATACAAAATAGAACTCGGTCAAGGCGAATCTTACGACCTTACGTATGTGTGCAGCCTGCTGCGGATCAAAAACCTTTCTACCGATAGCATGCTGCAAGATGATGTGGCTAATTTTTATAAGGCACAAACAGAACAAGCCGAATTTCATCCCCTGCTTGCGCAACTTACCGACCTGAAGTTTAAAATTATCATCAATGCCGCGCCTGATAATATCATTACGCGGTTTTATGACGAAATAGCGCGGGCTTACGAAGCCGATTTTTACAATTATTACAAACCTGCGGCGGGATTTGGGTTTAATTTTGAAAAAACACAGAAAGCATTGGTTTACAATCTTTTCGGGTTTTATGACCGCTCCGAATCCTTGGTGCTCACTTATAAACAGCAACTAGCATATATTAAGAAAATTGTAGGCGAGCAGCAAAATGAACGACTGCCTGATGCGCTAACCAATGTGTTTAAAGACTTCCGCTACCATTTATTCCTCGGCTTTGATTTTGAAGACTGGAACCTGCGCCTCCTGCTCGACACCTTATATAAAAATGTGCGGGATAATATTCAGCCCTATGCTTACCCGGTAAAAGGCGAACGCGAAACAGGAGCAGATGCCCGCGTCTTTTTTCAAGGTGAATTCAGTATGCAATTCCCATCGGTGGATCTAGAAACTTTTGTGGCCAATTTGATCGAACAACACAATAACCTGGATAAACAAGCAAGCGGAGTAATGCCGGAGCAAACCCGCGGCCAGGTTTTATTATTGTATAATGAACAAGCAGATGCAGATGGCGCTGCATTGTTGGCAAAACATTTGCGTACCATCAACCTGAAGGTGGTGACGATGCAAGATGCGGTAGGACAAGGTGAGGTAGCGGCCTGGGCAATGAAAATGCTGGATGATTGTCAGATTATTATGCCGCTGCTTTCGGTCGACTTTTTTGATGCCGCCAACAATCCCGTCGCGCTCCTGTTGGATCAAATCATTGCACGCAACAACCCAAGGCAACAACTGCTGGTAATGCCTATTTTGTTGAAGGCCATGACGCTCGACCCCGCCATAGAAAAATTGGAAAGTTTACGCCCCATAGATCGTTTACCTTTGCTGGGGAATGGTCAGGAACAAAAATACATGACTGAAATTACCGACGGACTCAAACGATACGTTGATAAATTGCCCCGTAAATGAAAATGCACGCTGCAAATCTTCCACGCCGCTATCCCGGCCTCAAGCCCTTCGAGCGCTCCCAAAGTGGGGTGTTCCATGGCCGTGAAGAAGATATTCAGCGCCTGAGTAACCTGATTTTGCGCGAAAGACTGGTGGTGTTGTTCTCAAAATCGGGGATTGGTAAAACCTCGCTCTTGCAGGCTGGGGTGGGCCCCGAACTCGAACGCCAGGAGTTTGTTCCCATCTTTTTACGGGCGGATAAAACGGATAAACCGCTGCTGGAAACATTTCAAGCCGTTCTGCAAAAAAGCAGTCAACTCAGCGGGTACGATCATACAGGCGAACAAGCCAACAGTAATCATACGCTTTGGGAACAAATGAAGCGTTATGAATTTGACCTCAATGGTTTGCCTGCTACCCCGGTGCTTATTTTTGACCAGTTTGAAGAAGTTTTTACCCTCGCGCACAGCGATGCCAGCCGACGGAGTTTTATAGCCGATTTGGCGGATCTGGCCAATGAAACCATGCCTGAGACGATCCGTAAAAACCTCCTCAACCACTATCAGCAAACCCAGGATGGTGTTTCAGTGGAAGAAATGCAATGGTGGGAAAATCAGCCAGATGTGCGGATTATCCTCTCCATTCGCTCCGATTTTTTGCATTTTATCGACCAAATGAGTCCGCTCATCCCGGGTATTTTGCGCAATCGCTACCAATTGCAGCCACTAAGCCGTGAAAAAGCGCGGGTTGCCATTGTGCGCCCAGCCGCTGCAGAAGGCACTTATGCAAGCCCGGTTTTTCATTATACCGAACCCGCGCTCGAAGAAATGATTGGCTTTCTGGCGGGCCAAAATTTATTGGATAAAACAGCTAGCGCAGCCACCGAAAGCCAAGTTTCCAAGCTACGCGACGAAATCGAAACGGTCAATTTGCAGATTGTATGCCAGGATGTAGAGGAGAAAATGATCGATTATCAAAAGCCTGCAAATTTTGCCATTGAACCCGAATTTTATGGCAAAATAGATGGTTTACGTGCCTCCATTCGCAATTTCTATTATAATCAAATGCAGGCCTTCCCCAAGGCTTATGTAGAACGTATCCTGCAAAAAGCCCAGTTTGGCGAACAAATTAAACCAGCGGACAAACGGCTGAGCGCCGAAGATCCGGAAGCCCTGCGCACATTGGCCCAACGGGTAATTGAAGAATTCCTGGTCACCTCCAGCAACCGACGCAACAGTGTCGTAGATGATACCCTCCTGGATGAAAACCAGGTTACGCCCGATTTCCTGGATACCTTGGTGGATAAAAGCCGATTGTTGCGCAAAGAGCCGCGTTTGGACGACTTTTATTACGAAATCAGCCACGATACCCTGTTGCCCGCGATTATAGAATCGCGCGATACCCGGCGGCAAAAAGAATTTGCCAACCAGGAAAAACAAGCCCTCGAAGCCCAATTGTTGCAAGAAGCCCAACGTAGAAAGGATATTGAAGCCGAATTGCGCATTGCCCGCCAGAATCGAAAAATGGCACGCACTGTTTCTTATACCTTATTTGGAGTGTTGGTTGCTTTTTCCGCGTTCGGCCTTTGGATGACCTACGATTACGTCAATTCAGTAAAAGAAGAATTGCGGGATACCGAGCAAAATGTGCAAAATGAATTTTTTGACGCAGCAATTCCCATTTATGAAAAAATGCAGGCCAACCCACGTCGAAAATGGGTGCTGCGGTATTTTGCTCAAAAAGACATAGACAGCGACCTGAATAAAGTACAACGCTTGCAAGCTTGTTATAAAGGTATTACCGATAGTATGACCGCTGGCGATGAACGCTTTTTTCAGCAAAAAGACTATGCTGGAGCGCTTTTAGCTTATCATCATGCCTACGACAGTATTTTAGTTTACCGAAAGTTGAATTTTGAATTGTCTAATGTGGCGCATGAATACCGCATCGACACCGCCTATATTCATAAAAAAAGAATCACCGCCGACCAGCGTATTGAAAGTGCCCTGCAAATTTTGATTACGCAGTTTAAGGTAGCACAACGTGATTTTGAAACATTTAGTGAAGCCGGGGTTTGGAATATGGCCTTGCGCAGTTTGCGAAAAATGCAAAAATTGCTGCCGATGGACCCTCAAGATATTAAGGCGCTCCGAAGCGAATTAAACCTGGATGAAGCGCCAAAGGATTATGTAAAACAGGAAATACAGCGCTGCAAACAACAATTACGGCGCAGAGGGGTGGTGTTAAAAGAGTAAGGAAATGAAATTTGGTTTGGAGCGCTTTTTTTACTGCTTAAAGAAACTATCTTTGCTTGCCCAAACGCAAGAACATACTACTACATCACCTCCATTTGTGGGGGACAACAAACAACTACCATGGTCAAAATTCTCGTCAATGACGGTATCCATCCAGATGGCCGTTTACTGCTCGAAGAAGCCGATTATCTTGTAGAGGAGGAGCGTATCCCTCAAGAAGAACTCGTCAATCGTATTGCTGAATATGATGTGCTGATCGTTCGCAGTGCTACCAAAGTCACCAAAGCCATTATTGATGCGGGGAAAAACCTTAAAATTATTGCACGTGGCGGTGTAGGCCTCGATAATATCGATGTAGTGTACGCCGAGAGCAAAGGTATTAAGGTGTACAACACGCCCATGGCATCTTCCAGGGCAGTTGCAGAGTTGGCCATTGCGCACTTATTCGCTATGTCGCGCATGTTGCACCGCAGTAACCGTGAACTTGCTGCTGGTCAGGATTTTAAAAATCTGAAAAAGGCTTACGAAACGGGCTTCCAGATCCGGAATAAAACCCTGGGTATTGTAGGTTTTGGTCGTATTGGCCAGGAAGTTGCCAAAATTGCATTGGGTATCGGTATGTCGGTGCGCGCGCATGATCCTTATGTGCAGGAAGCGGATATCAGCATTTTACTCAATGATTACCCCGATTTGAAATACACGGTGCGGGTACAAACGGAGTCTTTAGATAAAGTGTTTAAAGATGCCGATTTTATCACCTTCCATATTCCGGGCGTAGATCAGCC
>CAIVGO010000396.1 GCA_903905445.1 uncultured Bacteroidota bacterium | reverse complement strand
TTTTTGTGCAACTTTTCGGGAAACAGCCGATTTTGACTTTTTTTAGCACCAAAGCTTCGGAGTTTGGGAAGTGCATTTTTAGTTGAGCACCAATTTTGTATCTTCCAGGAGCGTCATAATTTCGCGTTTTAGTTCCATCGGCAAAACCGGCTTCACCAAAAATGTATTTACCCCGGCTGTTAAGGCGGTTTGAAGCATGGAGGGGTCTTTAACAGAGGATGCCATCAAAACAGGACAATTTAACCCCATGGTTCGGACAGCCCGCGTGAGTTGTAAGCCATCCATGTTCGGCATTTCATAATCGGTTACAATAATGGCAGGCACATAGCCTAATTGGAGTTGATGGAGTGCCGCAGCACCATCTTCACAAGTAGTAACGTGGTAGGTCCTGGAAAGGAAAAGCGCCAAAACTTGCCGTATCATGGGCGCATCATCAACCAATAACAATTCTAACTTCGCATTCGGCATCATAAAGTGTTTGTTTAAACCATGTTTGATGCTGCAAAGATGAAATCTGGCGAAGCGCCGGGCGCTTGATTTTCGGGAATCGGCAGTAATTGGCTGTTTTTGGTGTTGGGAATGAAGGGCAGGGATGGTGCGTATTTGAATATCTTATTACTTTTGTTTATCGAAATAGACTTGTTACAGGGAGCAGTAAAACTTCAAAAAGGAGTATGCCGACAATAGGCACAAACACAGAAAAATGAAAAAAATACGAAGCGCGCTCATTTATTTGGCAATCCTGGTAAGCGTTCCTGCTGTAAACGCTCAAAGCTTAGGAAGGGTAGGTTCTCCTGTTGATATCGTTACAACTCCTACCGCTGGAACCGTCTTGATGGGCGGAGGAAGTGATGTGGATGCTGCTTTCACCTGGATGATCCAGAAATCAGGTGGCGGGGACTTTGTCGTGATTCGTGCCACCGGTACTGATGCGTACAATGATTATATATATGGATTAGGCCCTGCCAATTCGGTTGAAACCTTTCTGATAAATTCCAAAACGCTTGCTAATGATTCCGTTATCGTTCAGGCGATCAGAAAGGCCGAAGCTGTATTTTTTACGGGAGGCGATCAAAATGATTACATCTCCAACTATAAAGGGACGGCTTTAGGAGCCGCTTTGGACTATTTAATCAATGTGAAACATACGCCCATTGGTGGCACCAGTGCTGGAATGGCGATACAGGGCTATGTTTATTATGATGGAATTACAAATGTCTTATCACCCAATGTTTTAGGAAATCCCTATTTATCCGCTTCAGGCATTCGTTATAATGATTTTTTACGTAATCCTTTTTTGCAAAAAACGATTTGTGAAACACATTTTAATACAAAAGGCGGTTTAACCAGCAATGGAATTCAGGGAAGACAAGGCAGGTTAATGACTTTTTTAGCGCGCATGATTACAGACTCCTCTATGGTAGACGTAAAAAGCATTGCTTGTGATGAAAAAACAGCCGTTTGTATTGATGAAAATGGCGTTGGTATGGTAGTAGGCTTGGGTAAAGCCTATTTTCTCAGACAATGGTGCGCCGCGCCCGAAAAATGTATCCCGAATCAACCCCTAACCTGGACAAATGGGGTTCAGGTGTATAAAATAAATGGTCCTGGGAGTTACACAGCGCCGCCTTCCTTCTCCAGATCGGTCAATCTAACGAATTGGACTACAGTAATGGGCGGCTTTTATGAGTTTTGGACCGTTAACACAGGGGTACTCACGATTGGGCAAACCACAGGAACACCCGTTATTTGTAACCCTGTGGCCGTGAACGATATCCTGGAGGAAGTAGACATCCATATTTATCCAAACCCGACAAGCGGGCAATTTACCATTTCTCTTTCGGAAAACAACGCTACTATTACGATTACCGATATGCTTGGACGACCTGTTGAACAGCTACAAGCAACGCAGCCATCAACCCAACTACAACTTGAAGACAATGGCGTTTATGTCGTTTTTATCCAGACAAAGGACGGAATAAGTGCGCGAAAACTAATTGTAAACCGTTGAATCTAAAATTTAGGCAGGAATTGAATTCAATTTAAAAAAATGCGTGCAGGAAACGGATGAAAAAAGTGGTCCTTAAACTTGGGGCGATCACCTTTATTTTTTGCTTTTTCGCTTCCTTTCCTGCAATTTTTTCACGTCTGCTCGATCTTGCGGGCGTGCGGCCATCTTTTTGGAAACAATCAAACTTTCAAAATCTATAAAATTAACAGTGTATTCGCCAACCTGAACGACTTCGCGATCAGCATAGCATTTTTCAAAATCAAGCGTTTCCAAATCTGTAAGAATATCAATTCTGTTTGGAGGAAGTCCAAGTTGGATTACATTACCCGCACTCATAAAATCTTCAGCCTGAATATCCAAACCACCCATGCCGAATGCCTTGATTACTTCGGTCACCTTCAAGGCATTTTCGGGGTCAAGCCAGACCCAAACATCAAGGTCTTTTGTGTACCTTGGATACCCGTGATAGGCCACTGCGTAGCCACCGATTACTAAATACTTAACGCCTTTTTCGTTTAACAACGCGATAAACTCGTTGAAATCCTTGTTCAGTACCATATTGCCATTGATTGTATTCCGCACGAATGCTTTCCAACGCTAAAAGGCGCTCAATAGGAGGCCGAGAGAGCCAGTATAGCACGTCGCTTGGTTCTTCCCCTTTTTTGTACACTGCAATTTTGGTACGGTCGAGGCGCGGTTCGGTCAATAAATTATCCATATCCACACAAAGGTAATAAATAAACAAGGGCTAAGCAAGCCTTGAGGTAGTTACCTTGCCCCAAAAAACCAAAAAACGGCCCGCATCCTCCCGAACACGAACCGTTTTTATATCTTTTAAAAACCTGATCTTCTACCGCGCGTAAGCCACCGCCCGTTTCTCCCGAATCACCGTAACCTTAATCTGGCCAGGGTACTGCATTTCGTCCTGAATCTTTTGTGAAATCATAAACGACAGATCGTCGGCATACTGGTCGGTTACTTTATCGGCTTCTACGATTACGCGCAACTCACGGCCTGCCTGCATGGCAAATGCCTTGGATACGCCTTCATAGGCCATCGCAATATCTTCCAGTTCGCCGATACGCTTGAGGTAGTTTTCGAGGATCTCGCGGCGTGCACCCGGACGAGCGCCCGAAATGGCGTCACAAGCCTGGATGATCGGCGCAATGATGTTGTTCATCTCGATCTCATCGTGGTGGGCACCTACTGCGTTGATGATCACGGGGTGTTCGCCGTATTGTTCGCACATTTTCATGCCCACAAGTGCGTGCGAAAGTTCGGTTTCTTCTTCGGCTACTTTACCAATATCGTGCAACAGACCGGCGCGTTTGGCCATTTTGATCTGTTTCGGGTTCAAGCCCAGTTCGGCCGCCATGATGCCGCACAGTTCGGCGGTTTCGATGGAGTGCTTGAGCAGGTTCTGACCGTACGAGGAGCGGAAACGCATCCGACCTACCATGCGCACCAAGGCTGCATTGAGGCCGTGAATACCTTGCTCGATGACCGTACGTTCGCCAATTTCGATGATTTGTTCTTCGAGTTGCTTGCGCACTTTGGCCACCACTTCTTCGATACGGGCCGGGTGAATACGTCCGTCGGCCACCAAACGCTGGAGCGACAAACGCGCTACTTCGCGGCGAATCGGGTCGAAAGAAGAAATAACGATTGCTTCCGGGGTATCATCCACAATGATCTCAACACCGGTAGCCGATTCGAGGGCGCGGATGTTCCGGCCTTCGCGACCGATGATCTGGCCTTTCATGTCGTCGTTTTCCAGGTTGAACACCGAAACGGTATTTTCAATGGTAAACTCGGCAGCAGTACGCTGAATGGTCTGGATGACAATCTTTTTCGCCTCTTTGTTGGCCGTCAATTTTGCCTGGTTGATGGCTTCTTTTACGATGGCCATCGATTCTGACTCGCTCTTGGCGCGTACGGCTTCCAGCAATTGATCTTTGGCATCCTGCTGGGTGAGTTGCGCAATTTTTTCGAGGGCCTTGATGCGTTCTTCGTTGGCCGCATCGAGTTCTTCTCTTTTTTTCTGAACAATTTTCAGTTGCTTGTCCAGGTTTTCGCGCAGGGTTTCCAGTTCTAATTCGCGGTTATCAAGGTCGTTTTTGCGGTTATCAAGGTCCGAAATTTTTGCTTGAAAGGCGTCCTGTTGAATTTTGAATTCCTTTTCTTTGGCCACCAGCTCCACCTCCATTTCTTTGAGGTGCAATTGGTGTTTTACTTTTTCGGTATCAAATTCGGAGCGCATCGCGGCGTAGCGTTCTTTCGCTTCCTGGATCTTTTGTTGTTTGATCCGTTCGTTTTCCGATTCTGCTTTAGAAACTACTTTTTCTGCTTTCAGGGCGGCTTCATCCTCGATGCGCTTGGCGTTGAGGCGGGCTTCCTGGATGGCAAGATCGCCTTGGCGGTTGCTTTCTTCAATGGTTTTGAGGTTGGACCGCTTGATCACCGAGGCAGTGAGCAGGTAGGCGATGATTGCGCCCACTGCGAGTCCTATAAATAAGCCTATTCCGATATCCATAGTATGATGGGTGGTTTTGGTCTTCTGTAGCCCTAAGTAAGGACGTAGAAGTATATGATAGATTTGGTTGATGTCATTTCCGCATCCTTATTTACGGATGCCGGCATTCAGTTTGGTTTCAAAAGCCTGTTGCAACTGTTGCATCAGGTGGTCAATGTCTTTGTCTTGCAAGGTTTTTTCTGGGTCTTCGAAGGTAAAACTCACAGCATATGATTTTTTACCCGCCCCTAATTTACTTTCATCTTCAAATACGTCGAACAAATTGATGTCTTTCAGCATTTTTTTGGCTGTTTTACCGGCCAATTGTTTGATGTCGCCAAAAGAAACGGCCTGATCGAGTACCAGCGCCAGGTCGCGGCGCACGGTAGGATATTTATTGAGTTCTGTAAATTGTATTTTGTTCGAACCCACGGCTTTAAACAGGTTGTCGATGTTGAAATCGGCAAAAAAGACGGGGTTTTTGATGTCCATTTTTTTCAAAATAGAAGGCAACACGGCACCAAACGTAACCAGTTCTTGTGGACCGCGGTGGTATTTCAAGGCATATTGATAAGGCGCTTCCTGGAGTACGGTTTCCTGATAGCCGCCTACACCAAAACGCGCCAGCAAATTCTGTACAAGGGCCTTCAAACTGTAAAAATCTACTTTGCTTTTGCTCGA
>CAIVGO010000395.1 GCA_903905445.1 uncultured Bacteroidota bacterium | reverse complement strand
GAAAAAGTTTCTTTATCGATAAAAGTAAAATAATATTTTGTACCTGATGGATGAACCTGCCAAAATATGCAAAATATACTTCAATGGATGCAAGCAAGATTCTAATCTGCTAATTACCCTTCAAAAGACGATCAATACTCGGCATCAATTGCTCCTGAATATATTGAACAGCTGTAGCATCCGATGTTCCGCCATTGATGTTTTTTACTGTGATTCCGTTTTGATCCATCAAAAAGTTAGTAGGGTAGGGCATGTTAAATAGTGCCAGTGGATAAAGTTGTTGCGCATGATTTGTGGTTTTATTTTTATAAATACTAAATTGTTTTACCAGATTTTAAAATGGTTATATTTGTTAATTTGTTCCACAGCCAAACTCAATTGACCATTTTGGGGGAGTCTTATCATTTGGGTATTTTTTTAAAGAAATTCCAAATAATTCAAGGTCCAAGATTTCTTGCCTATACCAATTTTGCTCTGATAAATTCTTAAGGTTCGTTTTTACCTCTTCAAATATTTCGTTGTCTATTTCGCTTCCCTTGGCTAATAGGATTATTAGATTCTTTATTTCCGAAAAGCGGATATTAGGCATTAATAATTCTAGTGAATATCCTTCTAAACCACCATGTCCAATCCTAGTAAAATCCATCGTAATTTTTTGAATTACTAATGACTCTTCACTTTCACCAATCATACCATTGTGGTACTCAACGGGATCGCATATAGTTTGAAATTCAGTTTTTATATATTTGTCTAAAGCCCAATACATGGGCTGCCCTCGATAACGATTGTATTCTTCCAACTCCTCCAGCGTTCTTTTTCGTATTTCTCTCTTAACCGGTGTTGTATTTGGCAGCGGCAGCGCGCTCAAAAATCCATCAAAAGCATATCCGATTAAGGTATCATACTGCACCTGAATCCAATGCCCGGAAAAACCTTCGATGGTTTGAAAGTGCTTTTGGGCGGCCTCAAAATGATCGAGTACCACCACTTTACTGCCCAGTTTCATGGAACCGATCACTTTACTGGAAAGGCCAATTCCTTCGCGCAATTTTAATCCACCCAGGGTAAAAACCTTCAAGGTGTCGCCTACCTGATAGTTGGGGCGCTGCGCGAGACAGGTATTGGCTAAAAACAATAGGAGGATGATGGTTTTGAGTTGCATGGTTGGGTTGTTTATTTGAATTTCTGACCTAAGGGGTGGAATACATCACGATGCGGTCACAATTTACGTCGACTCCCAGATTTGCCCAATCTTCCAATGTGAATTTTTTGAATATTTTTAGGACCATCGTTTTGCCGCGTGCGATCTTTACGCTTACAGCGTTCGATGCGCTATCCTACGTCAAAATGTCTATTTTTTACCACTGGGAACGCTGAGCCTGCCCATAGTTTTGCTGGAAATTTAACAGAAACATGGAAAGAAGAGATTTTCTACAAACGGCGGGCTTATTTGCCGCCCTCGGCGTTTTACCCAATCCGGGTTTAAGCGCTAACCCAGTAACCCCAGATGTCAACCACCCAGCGGCCCCTTTGCTTCCTTTTTACCTGCCGCCGATGGAACCTTTGTCGCACAAGGGTAGCATGGATATTCGCGTTTGGGTGCGCTCGAAAGCAACGGGTGGCGTATATTCGTGCGTCGAATGTGCAGTTGCGCCAAAAGTAATGGGACCGCCGCCGCATTTGCACAAGGAATTGGATGAGTTAATGTACGTTTTGGAAGGTACGGCAACCGTTATGGTCGAAAACGAGGTGGTCGAAATCGCAGCAGGTGGTTGGCATTTTCGTCCCCGGAACCTGCGACACACCTTTTGGAATAACTCCGATCAACCCTTGCGTTTCGTGGACATGTATTTTAACCAGCCTTTTGAAGACTTTTTGGAGCGTATTTTTCACGAATTAACCCCCGAAAAGGGCTTCCCGCAGGGTTCTGAACAACGCAATAAGGAGCACGAACGTTTGAATGAACAATATGGGCTCGTGTATGCGCCAACGGCTTTTGAGGAGCGACAAGCCATTGCGAAAAAATACGGTTTGCGCTAAAAGGAATACCCTGTTGTGACGCGTTCGAGGCATTTCACCCTGTCAATCTATGGAAATGCGATGGTTTTAAAAGATTTTTTGCCCAATCCGTCCCTGCAGGCACTGGTGCGTTGTTACCGTATTGTCCACATGCGCTTCGATTCGCAGGACCCGCCGCCTTTCAAACCATACACGCCCCGGCCAGAGCAGTGTCTGGCTTTTTACCCTTATGACCGCGAAAAAGTGGATTTTACCACCAGTCCCAAAAGCGTTTCCAATATTCCGGTGGCATTAGTGGGTCAAGCCTTATCGGTGACCAATCGCTTTATCCACGGACACTTTATGGTGGTCCAAATTTTGTTCCAGCCTGGCGGATTGTACCGACTGACGGGTATGCCCAGTTCGGAGATCAATGATACCTATATGGAAGCCGACCGGGTGTTTTCCAAGGATGTCCATTGGGTCAACGAAGCCTTTTTTCATGCCCGGACTTACCAGGAAATCGTGCAAATTGCAAATGCATTTATGGAAAACCTGGCGCATCGGGCCGTAAAAGACAGCCACCCGATGGATGATGTTTGCCGATGGATGCTAACGAACCCGATGCTTTCCCTCGACGGTTTGGCAAAACAAGCGTTTTTAAGCACCAAACAATTCGAGCGGAAATTCACGGAACGCACGGGCGTAAACCCCAAGTTGTTTGCCCGGCTGGTTCGGTTCGACCGTGCTTTCCGTGAAAAAAACAAACATCCGCACCGCCTTTGGCAGACCATTGCGTTTGATAGTAATTATTATGATTATCAACACCTTGTGCGGGACTACAAAGACTTTACCGGCTTAAAACCAACCGATTTTCATCAATTGGACAGTCGGGCGCCGGAGCGCAGGTTTGGGCTTTCGGAGCAATAGCATAAAACATTGCTGAGCTGACTAACTGTGTATCGCTAATACTACCTTCCCGTTCATGCCACCGGCCGAAACAAAATCCTGTGCTTGTGCGGCTTCCGTTATTGGGAATATTTTGGCAACGATTGGCTTGATTTTGCCCTCTGACACTAAGTTTAAGCGATTTTCCAAACTTTTTGCAGCAAGGTTCGAGGAACTAAACCGTGCATCAACGTTGTATTTTTGAGCCAATTCTGGCGAGGGCATTCCCGCAATACTCAATAATTTTCCACCGGGTTTTAACACCTCAAACAACTTGCTTTGGGTTTCGCCCCCGGCACAATCGGCAACCAAATCTACATTTTTAACCAGGGTGGTAACATCTTGCGTTTTATAATCAATTACTTCATCTGCGCCAAGGCTTTGCACCAATTCAAGGCCTTTGCCCGAAGCCGTTGCGATGACGTAAATACCCATGTTTTTTGCCAATTGCACCATTGTAGCGCCAACAGCCCCAGCAGCGCCTTGAATGAGTACTTTTTGCCCGCTTTCGAGTTTGCCTTCCGAGAACAAGATGCTTTGTGCGGTGCCCAGGTTGACCACCAAAGATGCCGCCTCTATAAATGAAATATTTTTGGGCTTTAGAGAAACAAAGTCTTCTTTAGCGACAATATATTCGGCATAGGCGCCCTGCATGGTCGCTGCCATGACTTCATCTCCTACTTTAAAACGGCTAACTGCGGCACCTACTGCCACCACGATGCCGGCCGCATCCAAGCCTGGTGTGAAAGGCAATTGAACAGGGCGCATCTTTTGCATAAAACCCATGCGTATTTTTATATCCAAAGGATTGACGCTGGCAGTTTTGATTTGAATTAATACCTCGTTGTCGTTGCTGATTTGAGGTTGAGGCACTTCCGATAAAACTAAAACATCGGATGGACCAAATGATTGATATTGAATGGCTTGCATTGTTTTTACCGGATTTGAAGTTTGTTGCATGTATTTAGATATTGATTGAATTGAAGTTGCAAAGGTAGGCGGGGTAGTCTATCTTTGCGACTAAGTAGTAAAAAACTACCGGTAGTTTTCAGGATACTTAAACCATATCTGAGATGGAAATCAAGACTAAACAACAGGGAATCAAGGTGGTAGCCGATGTGTTGGATATCGTAGGTGGTAAATGGCGCGGGCAGATCCTTGCCCATTTGTGTGATGACCCGAAACGGTTTAACGAACTTAAAACTGTTTTGAACCGCATCACGTCTTCCACCTTGACCAAAGAATTGCGGTATTTGGAAGATATAAAAATGGTAGAGCGCAAAATAATTCAGGATACACCGATGATTGTGGAATACCGGCTTACAACGCACGGTATGTCGATCAAAGATTTAATATATCATATTGTTGAATGGGGGCTTAAACATCGGGATACGGTTTTTGGGAAATAGTACCCAGATTTAAATGGATTTGAAGGATGGATGGATAAAAAATTGATTTTTAATGGATTATAAGCCATCAGGTTTCATAACTACTTTACCTTGACTATAAGAATGTTTATGCATCATTGCGACTTCCGCACCAGGATCATCAACTCGCTTCTTGACTGTACGGCTAATTTATCATAAAGGTGCTTAATATGGGTTTTGACCGTATTCAGGCTGATAAAATGCTTGTCGCAAAGTTGCTGGTTGGTGCAGCCCTCATACAGGTCTTGCATGATTTCGAATTCTTTAGGGGTGAGTTTGTTTGTCCGGTGCGCATTAAACTGCGTCAAATCAAATGATTGCGTGCCTTTTAATTGCCCAAAATTGTGCAACGCAATTTCGAGGGTTGCGAAGAGTTCGCGTTCGTCGTAGGGCTTAACCAGGTAACCCATTGGGCGGGTATGTTTAGCGCGTTCGAGGGTTTGGGCATCGGCATAAGAGGTCAGGAAAACGAAGGGGATATGGTATTGATTGCGTATTGTATCGGCCAGCAGGATACCATCCGTTTCGGTGCCCAGGTTAATGTCCAGCAATACGATATCCGGTTGATTGGTATCCAAGTAAAACAGCGCTTTGGAGACGGTGTAAGCGATACCGCACACGGCATAATTAATCCCGATCAGGGTAGCTGCAATATCGTGTGCCACCAAGGGTTCATCTTCAACAATCAGAATTTTGATTTGGCTCATGGCATTTAAGGCACCGTTTTAAATTCGCGTATGATGAGTTCAATACAGGCACCGTTTTCGTTGCGGACGCTGATGGTGGATGCCAATTTTTCGGCTAAAAGTTGAACCAGGCGCAGTCCAAAAGACGCAGATGCGGTTTCGCTGCTCAATAAAGCGGGGTCAAGACCGGGTCCGGTATCCTGAACGGCCAACAACAAAATATCGGATGCCTGGCGGTGCAACCGGATGGTCAGGGTGCCTGGAGTATCGTCTTGGAAGGCATATTTGAGGGCATTGGTAATCAATTCGTTCAGGATTAAGCCTATGGGTATTGCCGTATCAACATCTAAGAGCAGCGGCTCAATTTCATAACATATTTGCAGCCGCTCGGGCTTAAAATTGTATGAGACAAAGAGCGCGTGCGCCAACTTTGGCACATAAACGGCGGCTTCAATAGCCGTCAGTTGCTCCTGCTGGTAAAGGTTTTGGTGAATAAAGGCCATGCTTTGTACCCGATTTCGGCCATCGGTAAGGGCATCCAGGGCTTGCTTATCCGACAAGTGCTGGCTTTGTAGTTTAAGTAACGAGGCAATCACTTGCAAGTTGTTTTTTACCCGGTGGTGCATCTCCCGCACGAGCACGTCTTTTTCAGCCAGGGCCTTGTTGATTTGCAGGTTTTTCTCTTCCAACGCGCGGTTGGAACGTTGTTTTAACCGCAACAAGTACCAGCCGCCCAAGCCTGCCAACGATAAAATGAGCAATCCCAACAGCATTATTCCCTGCGCGCGATGCGCATTTTGGAGGCTAAGGTCTTTTACCTGGTTTTCCGCGTTGAGCAATATAATTTGTTGCTCTTTTTGCTCGAGTTCATATTTTTTGACGGCATCTTGCAAAGCCTGGGTTTTCTCCTGGCTGTAGAGGCTGTCGGATAACACAATGAATTTTTCTTGCCATTCAAATGCCTTTTTGATGTTGCCGGTTTCTTTGTACAAAGTTACGGCCAACCGGCTCAGGCGCACCTCTTGTTCAAGTGCCAGGCACGCCTGGGCCATGGGCAGTGCCGTTTGGAGATGTTGTGCTGCTTCTTTGTATTTTTTTAATCGTAGATATGTATTGGCAAGATGTTCAAGTTGTTCCGCATAGGCAGCCGGGTCGTATTGCCGGTCGAGCATGGGCAGCGCTTTTTTGTAATAATCCAGTGCGGTGCCATATTGTGCTTTTTGAAAAAAATAATGCCCGTACCCCGTGAGCGCTAAGCCTTCGTGGTGCCGATCGCCCAATTCCTGGAACCATTGGTAGGCATTTTGATAGTGTTGTAGTGCAGTTTCAAAGTCTTTTTTATCCAGGTAACGCTGGGCGAGGTTGTGAGACACCTTGGCCATCCAGCTTTTATCGCCAAGGCGCCGAAACCGTTCCATGGCATCTTCGAATGCGCGAATGGCCGCTTCAGGTTGCTTGCCAATTTCGTAACACGCCGCTATATTGTTGAGCACAATGGCTGCGTAAAGCGTATCCGCGTTGGCTTCGGCCTGCTTCATCGCTTGCAGGTAATATTCGGTTGCCCGGTCGTATCGTCCCTGAATGTAATGGGACATGCCAATGAAATTGAGTCCAATGGCGATGTCATCGTGTTCGTCGGCGCGTTTTGCTACTTGCAGGAAGTCTTGCG
>CAIVGO010000394.1 GCA_903905445.1 uncultured Bacteroidota bacterium | reverse complement strand
CGAAATAATCAGGCAAATCCAAAAGTAATTCCACGGATTGCTAAACCGCCCTTTCAACCAAACCAACAAGGGAAATGCCAGGTAAAACTGAATAATCGCACTGATAAACCAATAATGGCCGCCAAAACTGTGGATATACGGCTCATAAAACATTTGGTACAAGGCCACGCCCGCCAACCAGGCATCCCAACCATCCGAAAACAAATGCAGGGTGAGCGCCAAAATCCAACTCAAACTCAAGGCCAATACATACGGCAACCAAACCTTGCTCGCCCGACGTTGGTAAAACTTGAGGGTATCACCGCCCCAGGTCGACAAACCCAGGCCAAAACCCGACAATAAAAAGAACAAATGCACCCCCGAACCGCCAAAAATGATCGCTTTTTGTAAAATAGGCGCCAAGGGCACCCGCTGCAAGGTATGGTAACAAACAATGGTAAAAATTGCATACCCTTTTGCAAAATCTAAAAAGTCGATTTTCCCGGACGAACGCGCCATTTATTGCTTTTTTATTACCTCGTCTACATGCACCAGGTGCCTGTGCTCGGAATGTTTGAAATGTTTTTCCGGGTTTACCATTTTGAATAAACCCCGCGCTTGCCGGAGTATAAATTTGGGGATGGCATACACGGCATTCCAAACTGAAGGCGGCGCTTCAGACAATTTTAAGGTCCAAAGCACATTCATACCGAAAATACCCACCGCACCCACCAGCGCAAGCGTTATCCACGGCTGAATCAATAACCCTGCCACTGCCAGCATAAAGGCTACTGCCAACTGGATAAACATTGGCAAGGCAAGCGTCACAACGCCAAAAAAGAATTGGTTGGGACTAAAACGCACCAATCCGCGCAACAAAATACCGAGCGCGTTGGGAATATTTTGAAAATAGGAAAACAACCAGCGCCCCCGTTGCGTCTGCACGTCTTCGCCGGTACTTACTTTTTCATCGTAACAAACGGCATCCCAGGCAAAGGCGATGCGCACATTGCGGCGCAACAGAAAATTTTGCAGTATTTTATCTTCCTGCAACATCTTTTTGCCCAAATGCTGCCCTTCCTGTACGGCTTTGCTGTCTAAATATTGTTGGTACAAACCACTTGCCGTGGCCATGCCCGAACCACTGATCACCGAAGAGCCGCCCAACAAATAAGGCGCATACCGCTCGATATAATTTTTGTACAACTCGCCCAAGGAGTCGGCGGCTGCATATTTACTGTCCAAATTTTTAGCCGTGCGCTGACCTTGCACACATTGAAATCCGCGGGCAATGTATTGGTTGATCTGATGCAAAAAATCGGGATGCGCCAAGTTATCCGCGTCAAAAATGACGGTAAAATCGTGCGCACGCACAAAGCGACTATGGGCGTATTGAATGCTTTTTATCTTTAAACGCAAGGGATTTTCCGGTTTCAACAGCACAAAACGCGGATCCGTAATATTAAAGGCCGTTTCAGGACATTCATCAGCCACCAAATAGACCATCAAATTGGGGTGCGATTGTTGCAACAGGCTGGCTACCAAGGGCTTGGTAATTTCGCTGTTTTTGTAGGCCGTGATAATACAGGCAAAATCCGTATCCAGGGTTGCTGCGCTGGCATCGGCAAATTTGTCTTGGATTTTTGCCCCCAAATGCGCCTCCGAACGCTGGCCAAACACCCGCGCCGCCGCAACCGTCAAAAACGGAAACACCAATTGGAAAAATATCCAGCCGGATGCAATATAAAAAAGGATAAAAAGCAAATCGATCATGGTGCTTGATTATTAAAAATGCTTCACAGGAACCCGCGTCAGGCTGGTTTAAAGCTCATCCGCTTTTCAGGGTCTTTCAGGCTAAAATTCCAAAAAATGCCGCGCCAAAAAGCTTTCAAATTGTCTTTTTCGCCTTTTAACAGCATTTGCAAGGTATTTTTGGGAATGGTTACCAAAAACAAAAATAAATAAAATGCCGCTATCTTCCAGCCACCATAATTGCGGCGCATAAACCAAACGCGGTTGCGGTTCAAATAATAGGTTTTCAACGAACCCAATTTGCCCACCGTTAAACTTTCTTTGTGGTACACCCGTGCGCGGGGCTCTACCCATATTTCAAAACCACTTTTGCGTACCCGCTCCCCCCAGTCCAGTTCCTCATAATACAGGAAAAAGTCTTCATCCATCATGCCCGCTTGCTCAATCACGGCCTTCGAGCACATCATGGCCGCCCCGTGTGCGTACGCAGTCGCGCGGGGTTTGGTATATTGACCGCGCTCCCAGGTTTTTTTGCCAATGGTTTCGTTGCGTGCCGTCAGCGGATGAATCGGCGTCATGCCCGCATATTGAATAAAATCTTCGGTCCACTTTTCCTGGGGGTAGTAACAAATCAGCGGACTGACCAGCCCCAGTTTTGGGTTATTTTCAAACATGGCCACCAGGCGCTCCAGACAATGATCAGTCAGCTCGGCGTCGTTGTTGATAAAAAACAAATAATCGCCTTTCGCTGCCCGAACTGCCAGATTATTGCCCCCAGCAAAGCCCAAATTCACTTCACTGCGGATAAAATGCACTTCCGGATACTGCGTTTCAAAGGCAGCTTGCGGGTTTTCTTTACTGGCATTGTCGACCACAAATACTTCAATATCTTGATAATCTTGCCGACGAATGCTATCCAGCAGGGCAAACGTTACCGCCGCCTGGTTGTAATTCACTGTAATAATTGAAACCATTGCATGTTTTGATTAGGCGTCGTCTTTTTGCACAAACGCGCCGAATGTTTTGATTATGATCGAAAAATCCGTCCAGATAGACGCATTTTTTGCGTACTTAATATCGAGCGCGATCCGCTCTTCCATGCTCATCGACGCCTGGCTACGTTTAGAAACCTGCCACAACCCCGTAAGTCCGGCAGGCGCCAGAAAGCGTTCGCACCAGGCTTCATTCACCAGCATTTCGGCTTCATACAGCGGTAGTGGACGGTTGCCCACCAGCGACATATCACCGCGCAGCACATTGATAAACTGCGGCAACTCGTCGAGGCTGTATTTTCGGATAAAACGCCCAACCCTGGTAACCCGAGGGTCTTTACTTAACTTTACAAATACCGGTCCAGAACCGTTGTTATTGTGCCGGTATTGATTCAAATGTTGTAATTCATGCAATCGTTGGTCGGCATCCAGGTACATCGACCGAAATTTGAAAAAATCAAAAATATGGTAACCCGAACCTACCCTTTTAGAACGGTAGATAACGGGACCTTTCGACTCTAAGCGGATGGCAAGGGCAATGGGCAACCACACGGGGATCGATAATAAAATACCCAAGCTGGCGGCAATAATGTCAAAGATGCGTTTGCCCAACGGCAATTTATATTGATAATTTTTGGGTAAGCGCGCAATTAAAGCGGCATCCAGGATTTTGGGTTTGTATTGATTCAGAAAAATCAGGCGTTCTTCCAGCATATTCCACTCAACGGGCACGGTATAGCAGTCGTCGATGCCATTTTTGGCCAAAACAGGGGTCGAAATCATTTCACCCTGCTCCGTCAAGGCAATCAGTGGAATATAACGTAAAAAAGGATGTGCCATCAACTGGGCGCAAAGGCCAAATTGATGCGCTTGCAGCCATTGCAGTTTACACAAAATGGCATAAGGCATTTGAAATGTTTCCAAACGGTCAACCCGTTGTTCTAACCACGCAAAAGCCTCGGTAGCGTCGTTTTTCACCGCATACCGATAAGCCGTACCCATATAAGGGAAGTTCCGAATGTTTGCATCAAAGTCGCCTTCAAAACCAATAAACAGCAGTTCCCTGGTCGCAAGCGAAGGCTCAGATTGTAACAAAGGACGATTCATGTCGATTAAAGTGTTTGTTGTCGATTTGGGAATATAGGGTTTCATGCCAATTGATCAGCGCGACCAAATTTGCTTAATTGCTCCTGTAAAACAGTGGGATTGAATGGTTTGCGTAAATAGCCCGATGCGCCCAGGTTTCTGAAGTACACTTCTTCTTCCTCGCGCCCGTGTTCGCTCATTACCCAAACAGGTATATTGCCGTACATGCCGCTGCAACGCAGGTTGTACAACAACTGCTCCCCATTAATTTCAGGCATGCGGGTATCGGTTACAATGATATCCGGGATCAAACCTTTGTTGAGCACGGTCATTGCATCCAATCCGTTTTTGGCACTAATCACCTCAAATTTTTTCGACAGGAAATTACCTATCAAGTTCCGGAAACCATCGTGGTCATCCACGACTAAAACCCTTCTTTTCATGATACTGTTCTGTTAGCGTGTTTTCGCCTGTTGCGAATTATTTAGTGTTTGTTTGTGCAATTCAGACTATCATATTGCTTGAAGGCGGATTAAAAATGCGGATTAAACCTGTTTTGGGCAAAAGGACATAGCATGCCCTGTGCGCAAAAGAACTTTCAAAAATGGCAAGATGTTACTTGGTGAACCTTTCTATGGAAACCCGGCAGAGAAAGGACGCGTTGGAAGAATTGCCTGTTTCCACCTTTGAAAACAAGTCAATACTTTAAAAAAATACATACGCGTATCGCAAGGATAGCGCGGGGAGTAGCAAGGATTACCAAATTGTACATACCGGGGTGTTCGTGCAGACCGAACAAAGAAAAAAACGCTTAAGAGAATGCTACTCCTCGACACAAAGATATGGGTATTCCTTCAAAGCGCAATACTTCCACCATGCAGTTTATCATTGTGTCGGCAAACCGCCATTTTTAATCCAGGTACATGGGCATTACGGCATAGTTTTCCATGTGTTCAAATACTGGTATATCTTTGCATATCAATTTATGATTATTCTTGCTCATGAACGCGCTTCTATTCTGGATTGGCTTATCAATTGTTTTTTATGCTTACGTTGGGTACGGCATTGT
>CAIVGO010000393.1 GCA_903905445.1 uncultured Bacteroidota bacterium | reverse complement strand
TGCGCTATACAGTTTGAGTTTTTCGATCCAGTAAAACAAATCCAGGTTTCGGGAAATTTCTTCCAGATTGGCCCGAACATCCAGTTTTACATCAAAATCCATCATTTGATAATACTGCCGTTCGATCGCATAGGCCTTGTAATAATAATCGACGGTGCGATACACCTGCTTTTCGAGCGATGCACGCGCCTGCCGCAACGCACTCGAAAAAAGAGGCTCAACACGGTGTTTTACCACATAATCGAGTGTCAACATAGCCTGCTCTTCTTCCGAAGAAAACAGGTTTTCATTGGCTAAAAACGCTTCAATTAACTTTAATAAATCGGAACAATACTTCCGAAAAACGACGTCATCATAGGCTTTACGCCCAAATAACTGCTTCCACACGGCCGCCTTTTCAAATCCTGTATCTGATTGTGTTAAGGCATCCACCAAAATCTCACACAACGCTAGCAAAGTTTTACTTTGATTAAAACCTGGTGCAGCCAGCATGCGCAAGAGCCGTTTGCGCACCGGAACGTCCAAACAAACAAGCGTTTGAAATACCTTATTACTGTGTAAAGCCTTGTCGTGGATGTTCTTTTTTGACTTCATGTATTGGGTCTGATGCAATTCGGTGGTTCGGGGTTGCCAGCACCTTGTTAATTGTTAAAAAAATTACATGCGAAATTATTTTACAGTGTTATATTTTGTCTATTTTTGATGGTCTTTTGAATACGCAACCATGAAATTACCTTTAACCAGGCGAAAAGTCCAATATTGGGCCTTATTGGCCGTGCTATTGTTGTCCGCAAGATCACACTTGTGGGCTCAAACAAGCAGCAGTGCTTATTTCCCGCTGGTTACCGCTCGGAATGTCGCCGTTTACGATACGCTTTCCGGACTCAATATGAGCGTACTCAAAATAAGCCCACAGGCAAAACACGGCGCCGTGCAGGTGAACATCCTGAGCGCCGGCGGCAACGGGCTACCGTACAAGTATCAAATACGATATACGCCCCACAATGGATTTACCGGCCTGGACACCTTTACGCTCGAAGTAAATTACATCGGCAGTTATCCTTTTCTGGTGTACCGCGCTTATCAGGTTGCTGTTTATCCGTCCCTGATTAAATCAAAAACGGATTATACTTTTACCCCCGTGGATCAGTCCGTTACGGTCGATGTACTTGCCAACGACCAAAGCAACAACGGCCCGCTGAACCTACACAGTATCCCGTTGGTCAATCATGGTACGGCCAGCATCAGCAATCAAAAAATCATTTTTACCCCTGCGACTGGCTTTACCGGCCGAGCCCACCTGCATTATGTTGTATGCGATTCCACCCATTATTGCAAAACAGAGCAGGTCATCATTGGCGTTCACCCAAACCAGGCACTCCCAAGTGATACCCTTCTTTTAACCATCAAAAAAGGAAAATCACTTAAAATACCCATGACGGTCGATGGGTACAAGGTTTTTCAGGCACCCGCCAATGGGATCTTGACTATTTCAGGTGGACAAGTACTGCATTATCAGCCCAATGCATCTTTTTCGGGCAATGATCAATTTACCTTGATCAACACCATCTGGGGCATGCCTTTTTATAAAACCGTGCTCGTTCAAGTACTTCAAACACCCACGCCAAATGTAATGGCCGTGACCGACCTGGTTTACACGCCTGTAGGACAGCCCATTACGTTTAACGTACGCTCCAACGATATCGGCAATTTAATGGTAAAAGGCTGGACGGTTCCTGCCAATTTGCCGGGTACGATTTCGGGCACCTCCAGCACTGGCACCGTAACCTTTACCCCCAAACCCAATTTCAGCGGGGTCGCAACTTTTTATTATAAAATCGGGAATATGAATGTTCCCGATCTCGAAATCGCCCCCGTGCATGTTGTTGTGGGCAATCAGGCCCCACGATACCCGGCATATCATTTTACCACCCCCATCAGTACCCCATTTATTTTAGACTATAAAATTCCGTTCAAAGCCTTCACTGTTGAAGTGACACAAGCACCCAAACACGGAAAATGCACCTTTTTACCCGGCTTCACCAGCCAAACGATCAATGGCCAATCGGTTGCAGGGAATAATTTATTGATCTATACCCCTGTTGCAAATTATGAAGGCACAGATGATTTTGAATTAAAATACTGTGTGAGCGCCAACGGACAATGCAGCACGGAAAAAATAACGATGACGGTGACGGAGGTTAACGCCACGGAGCCTCCTTATTGTTTGCAAAACTGCGTGTGGACGGGTGATTTAAACAACGATGGCATGGTCAACAACCGCGACCTGCTCCGATTAGGAAATGCCCTTGGAAGTCCGGGCTATTACCGTCCCAATGCACAATTGGAATGGTACGGACAGTTTGGTACCAATTGGGACAATCCATTTACAGGTGCCACCGATTTAAAATACGCAGACAGCGATGGGAATGGCCAAATCACCGCCACTGATACAGCTGCCCTGCACGCCTTTTACGGCCAAACCCACCAGTTTACGCCCAACCCACCCAGCATAGGTAAAGGCATACCATTTTCCTTAAACCTCCTTACGCCCAATCCAGGCAAGGGCGATTTAGTTCGGGTAGCCGTATCCATTGGCAATCCCAATATTCCGGTGGTAGACTTATACGGATTTACTTTTGATATTCAACTTGCTAGCAATATCGTAGACTCCGCGTTAAATCTGCAATATCTACCCGATACCTGGATCAATTATACCAGCCCGTCTGTTTGGATGGCTAAAAAAGCGGGCCCTGGCAGGCTGGAAACGGCATTCACCCGTACCAATGGGCAAGCCGTTTCGGGGAGTGGCGTGGTAGCCGAACTCGACTTTATCATTATTGATATTGTACACGGAGGTAAACCCGGCACTGAGATGGCAGAAATCACCTTGGAACTGCCACAATTAATGGATGCCACCGGCGAACGCAACAGTTGCAAGGAAACCACCTTACAAATACCTTTGCGGCAAACCCGCACCGCGCAACCCACTGAAGCCACCAACGATGATTTGATCGTGTACCCCTCCCCGGCATCCAACAACTTGAACGTCCATTTAAACGGGGATGCGTTTATAGAACAATTGCGCTTATACGATTTTACAGGTAAAATGGTGTATCAATCGACCCAAGGGCAATGGGATGCATGCCAAATACAAGTTGCAAATTTGCCCTCGGGCGTGTATCTTTTGAAGGCACAAACCAATTGCGGAATTTTAAGTAAAAAAGTACAGATACAACATTAGGCTTGTTGAGATGGCATAAACCCTGCACAACAAGCAATAAAATCCGCATATCAACCGCCAATAAGGTTTTTTTATCAATATGCGGTGCGTACATCCACTGGAATGCTTGCATGAGAATCTTTTGTTCCCTTATCTTTGCAGCCGTTTGTTTTGCCTGTTTTTTCACCCTGCTTGGCCAGGAATCAACAATTTTCGACATACATGAAAGTAGCAGTGGTAGGAGCTACCGGTTTGGTAGGCGCAAAAATGCTTCAAGTACTCGAGGAGCGCAATTTCCCAATAACACAATTATACCCGGTTGCTTCCGAGCGCTCCGTGGGTAAAACCATCAAGTTTAAAGGGAAACGTTATAAAATTATAAGCATGGATGCGGCGGTCGGTAAAAAACCGGATATCGCCATTTTTTCGGCAGGGGGCAGTGTTTCCAAAGAGTGGGCACCCAAATTTGCCGATGTAAAAACCGTTGTAATCGACAACAGCAGCGCCTGGCGCATGGATCCGGAAAAAAAACTGATCGTTCCGGAGGTAAATGCAGGTGTTTTGACCAAAAATGACTTAATCATCGCCAACCCTAACTGCTCCACCATTCAAATGGTCGTAGCGTTAAAGCCATTGCACGATCGCTACAAAATCAAACGGGTGGTGGTAAGTACCTATCAATCGGTAACCGGCACTGGGGTTAAAGCGGTAGAGCAATTGATGAACGAACGGAAAGGCAAAACCGGAACCCGTGCTTATACTTACCAAATAGACCTCAACCTGATTCCACAAATTGATGTATTCACCGAAAACGGGTACACTAAAGAGGAGATGAAAATGGTGAATGAAACCCGCAAAATTATGGGAGATGACACCATCCGACTTACCGCTACGACGGTACGCGTGCCGGTCATTGGCGGACATTCAGAAGCGGTAAATGTAGAATTTGAACACGATTTTGACCTGGCGGAAGTACGTCAATTGCTCGAAAATGCACCAGGTATTGTAGTGGTGGATGATCCTGAACATGCAGGATATCCGATGCCTTTGATGGCCCACGATAAAGATGACGTATTCGTTGGCCGCTTGCGCCGTGATGAAAGTCAGGAAAATACCCTGAATATGTGGATCGTTTCAGATAATTTGCGCAAAGGTGCCGCTACCAATGCGGTACAAATTGCAGAATACCTTTTAGCACAAGGAATTTTAAAACTGAAAGTCAAAAAAACCGTAGCAAGCAGCTAACTTTGCAGCGCAACGGACTAAATCACACAGTTTATTTTGAATGCACTTGAATATCGTCAATCGTAAAGCAGTTTCACATGAAGAACAAGTTAGTTATTTGGGGGACCAACGCACAGGAAGAGAAGGTACTGATTGCCCTGGAACTCCAGGCAGACACCAATAAGGTGCTGCTGTACACTTTTCCGGAAGCAATTGTCTCCGAAGAGTTTGCCAACAAAATGATGTCAGAATGGCGCAATGGTACCGCCGTTGAATTTCCTGAGGGCCATGGCGCACTCGAACGCGAACTTTCTGTAACAGAGGGTTTGTTGCCTGATGACCTGAAGGTTGAACGCGGTGATATTATTCAACGTGCACAAACCGAATGGCATTTTGCGGTACTCTCCTCCAAACTTCATGCTGCTTACCAACAGGAACTGGCAGAATTCAAGGAGAAAATACAGGCATTGAGCAATTATGATGCAAAAATGTGGGATGGCTTGAAAGCATTTTGGGATAAGGTGCAAGGCCAATCGCGCGAACGCAACCTGTTCCGCGAACATGCCGATACTTTGCGCGATAACATCAATGTGCTGTTTGAAGACCTGAAAAAATTGCGTGCAAGGGTAAATGAAGAATTTACGCAAGCCTCTCAAAAGGTTTTTGAAGACTTCGGTAAAGCCCTTGATGATATTGAAGCACGTATCGCCGCTGGTGGTGCTAAATTAAACAGTGTGTTTGAAGACCTCAAACAAATGCAACGCCGCTACCGGGATGCTAAAATGAGCAACGAACACCGCAATAAACTGTGGGATCGCATTGATGGTGCATTTAAAGCAGCCAAAGAACGCAAGTTCGGCAAAGAAGCCAACGAAGGCTCTGTGACGGATCGCCACGAACGCCGCCTCGGTGGTTTGGATGAAGCCATCAAACGTATGGAAGATAGCATCCGCCGCGACGAAGAAGAACTGGCTTTCCAACGCAAAAAAGTAAACGCGACAGAAGGTCAGCTCGAAGCGCAAATCCGGATGGCCAAAATTAAAATGGTGGAAGAACGCCTTGCTTCCAAACACGAGAAAATGGCGGAAATGACGCGCACCAAAGCAGATGTCGAAAAACAATCGAACATTGCAAAGGAAAAAGAAAACAAACGCGCTGAAAAAGAGGCCGAAAAACAAAAAATAGAACAAGCCAAAGAACAAGTGAAATCTGAAATTGCGGCCGGTATTCGTACGAAAACACCGAAAACAGAAGGCGCAAAAGAAGATGATTCCTTGTTTGAAGCAGCAACCACCGTAATTGGCGATGTATTGCTGGATGCCTTGGATACCGCCAAAGCCGTTGCATCTGTTGCCGTGGAAAAGGCCCAGGAAGTACTCGATCAGGTGATTGATAAAATGGAAGATGTAGCAGAGGCGATGAGCAAAAAATCTGAAACACCTGCTGAAACACCTGTAGAAACACCTGTAGAAACACCTGCTGAAACACCCGCTGAAGCCGTTGTTGAGACGCCCACTGAGGCACCCGCTGAAACGCCAGCAGAAGTAGTGGTAGAGACGCCTGCTGAAACACCTGCAGAAGTGCCCGCTGAACAATCAACCATTGCTACAGCAGAAACACCGACAACGCCTGAAGTTGCCCCGCCTGCAGAAGAAGATGCCGATAAAAAGGCCGATGCTTAAACTGCTGTTTGGGTAAGCATACGAATAAAATAAAGTGCAAAAAGCGCTGTACAGGATCAAATCTGTGCGGCGCTTTTTATTTATGCATCAACTGAAGCCTCTTTAAGTCCCGTGTTAATGCGTAAATTCTATTGACGGGGCGACTTTTTCAGTCACCCCGCCAATAGAATTTACACGCTACCACAAATCCTTGATAAAATCTCAAGCATCAAAAAATCTTCATAATACGAACAGAAGAACCCAAATCATCCCGACCTCGGAGAGGTCGCGCATTTGTAGGTCGAGCATTTGTATAAAAAAAACCTCCGACCCAAACCCTAAAGTTTGAATCGGAGGTAATGTATATTTAATAAACCGATGCTTGACTTATTTCGCAACTGCTTTTCCTGCAGCAGCTTCCGGTTTTGCCGCCGTTACGGTTGCTTTACCAGAAATAATGTCTTCACGGGTCAAGTCAATTACAAATGCAGAGGCGATAAAGACAGATGAATATGTACCGAAGAACATACCCACCAACATACCAAATGCGAACCCTTTAATGGCGCTACCGCCAAACAGGAACAACAAGAGTACCACCAAGAATACCGTACCGGAAGTGATCAAGGTACGGCTCAAGGTCGTATTGATGGCCATGTTGAATACTTCTTCCTTTTTGCGGCCTGCCAACGTATTGATAAACTCACGAATACGGTCATATACAATAACCGTGTCATTCACCGAGAAACCAATTACGGTCAGGATACAAGCAATGATCGCCTGATCGATCTCCAAAGAGAATGGTACCAAACCATGCAGCAAGGAGAAGAATCCAAGCGTAATCAATACGTCGTGGAATAAAGATAAAACCGCACCCAACGAGAATTGCCAACGGCGGAAACGAATCAACAAGAACAAGAAGATCAGCGAAAGCGCCCAAAAACCTGCCAGGAAAGAAGACGAACGAATGTCATCCGCAACCGTTGCGCCTACCTGACTGGAAGAGGTAATATGCGTGCCTGTTCCGTCGGTTTTCTTAAAGTTTTCCAGATCGGTGTTGATACCGGCATTTTTAATACCCTCGTGCAATTTGGCAACTACACGATCGGTTACATCACTTCCTTGCTCGTTGATCAAGTAAGAAGTGGTAATATTGTAAGTATTTTGAGTGCTTACGGCTTTGATGACCGGATTGCCTTCCAACGAAGCGGACAAAGGACCGCGCAATGCTTCCAATTCCACAGCTTGTTCAAACTGAACATTAAAGGAATAACCACCCTTAAAGTCAACGCCCAACTCGAAACCGCGTGTAAAGAACGAACCAATACCGACCAAAATCAATGCGGCAGAGAACAAGTATGCATAGCGGCGTTTGCCCATCCAATCATAGTGGAAGCCTACCAACCAGTTTTCAGACCATTTACGGCTGTAGTTAATTTCCCAGCCTTTTTCCATCCACCAGTCGGTCAACATACGTCCAACTAATACAGCGGTGAACAAAGAACTCAGGATACCTACCAACAGTACAGTACCGAAACCTTTAATTGGTCCCAAACCGAAGTACATCAATACCAGGGCGGTCAGCAACATCGTTACGTTTGCGTCGATGATGGCAGTAACAGCACGGGAGAAACCTTCTGAAACCGCTTTTGCCATACCCATCCCATTTCGAAGTTCCTCTCGAATCCGTTCGTAAATGATTACGTTCGCATCAATGGCCGTTGCCAGGGTCAATACGATACCTGCAATACCAGGCAGGGTCAATACCGTACCCATCGAAGCCAGGGTACCAATGATAAAGAAGATATTTGCCAACAAGGCAATTACGCTGATCAAACCACCTTTGTTATAATAGGCGATCATAAATCCGCACAATAGCAACACCGAAAGGACCATCGTTAACAACGAACGATTGATGTTTTCAGCACCTAAAGATGGACCAACCTGACTTTCTTGTACAATGTGGGTACCTGCAGGCAGTTTACCAACTTGCAAGATACTCGAAAGGTCTTTTGCTTCATCCAGGGTAAAGTCACCGGTGATTTGCGAACTTCCGCCTTCGATCGCGCCGTTAACGCTTGGAGCACTTACCACCTCGTCATCCAGCAGGATCGCGATTTCGCGACGACCGCCTTCGTACGCCTTGCGGGTCATGTCGGCCCAGGTTTTGGCACCGTCGTTGTTCATGCTCAGGCTTACCGTAATCTGACCGCTGGTCGGATCGGGTTGTTCGCTGGCATTGGTTACCACAGAACCATCGAGTGGCGCTTTATCGTCGACACCTTTTTTCTTAATGGCATACAACATGTATTTACCAATCGCGGTGCTGCCATTGCCTTTATCCTCAATGCCTTTTTGTGCCCATTTGAATTGCAAATCGGCAGGGAACATCGATGCGATTTCAGGACGGGTCAACATTGCGATGACGGCATCTTTTTTATTTTTATCCGCATAGCCGATAATTGGAGATTGGGCTTGGCCGCTTAACTCCAGGTTTTTGCGCAATGGACCAGCTTCCTGGCTTTGCGTTTCCGCTTTGCGTTCAGTAATCACCATTTCTTTGGCCTTGGTGGTATCCGGCAAACCATCTGCACCTTTTGGATAGGCATACGCGGTGTCCTTCACCATATTGGCCTGGCTGGTTGAATCGCCCGACTCCAGCACCATCAATTTTTGATCGGCTGCAAGCAATTGATTGCCAATGCCTTCATCCCCAAAGCGATAGGTGTTCCAGAACTCCAATTTTGCAGAGCTGGTCAACAATTGACGTGCACGCTGTGGGTTATCGATACCTGGAAGTTCTACCAGGATCAAGTCGCGGCTAGCATCCAGACTTACATTGGGCTGCACAACGCCCAATTTGTCGATCCGTTGCTTCAAACGCTTGTAGGTTTCACCTACGGTTTGGTTAGCCAGATCGCGCAAGGTGCGCACCACATCTGCATTAGGCGAATCAAAATTGATTTTGCCCTTCAGCGATTCATTGCGACCAAAAACCGATGCAAGCGGCTTTCCACCACTTACCTCGTTCCAGGATTGCGCAAACAGCGAAATGTAATCCGACTGCTGTGTCTTTTGCAATTCAGCAGCCTTGTCCAAAGCCTGGACAATCATTGGATCCGAATTGCCCAAAGACAAACTCTTGATGAAATCGCGCAAATCCACCTGGAGCAACACGCTCATGCCGCCTTTCAGGTCAAGACCCATGGCCAGCTGACTTTTTTTCAAGTCCGCATAGGTGAATTTTTTAATCAACGGAATGGAAAAAACCGTTTCACTGGACAAAGAGTCCAGATAACCGCTGTAATACGTCCGCCAGGCCACATTTGGGTTCCGGGACACCATGTCAGTGGCATACCGCCGTGCCTTGCTCTCCACATTATTGGTTGGTACAATCAGCAAAAACTGGTACAAACACACTAAAGTTAGCGCGATGAGGAAAAATCTTACTACGCCTTTACTTTGCATACCTCGTTACGAATGAGTGATAAAGAAATTTTTAAGTGTTTGAGTATCTGTTCGTTAGCCGCAAACTTTAACTTGCTTCATTTTATTAAAAGCAAAAAAAGCGCGCTTACGCAACAGTACCCTGTTGGTAAAAAGCGCGCAAATATAGGTAGAAAGCCTGAAACAAAAGGTTTTTTCTAAAACTCGAAAATAAACCCGATCGTTGGAATAACAGAAGCGGCCGATGGTGGCAACAAATACGGGATTGCATTCGAGCCGTCAAGTCGAATTGGCTGCCCGTCGGTGGTAGCGAAATCCGAATTATCGTCTTTCCGTTTAAAGGTATAACTGGGCAAACTTGGATTGGCACGGGCCAGTAAATTGGTCACATCCACATACAGATCAAAGGTTGTCTTTTTGAAATTCCACTTTTTGTCTATCCGGATATCCAATTGACTGAAATTGGGCAACCGCTGCGAATTGAGGCGGGTGTAATCGAGCGTGCCTTCACCGATGTTCAGGTAGTTTTGACGACTGGCTGTTTCGTCAAAGGGCGTGTAAGGCGATCCACCTTGAAACCGCCATTTTACCCCCAATTCATAGTTTTTGCGGAATTTTTTACCCAAAGTAAGGGCCAATAAATGGCGGTTATCCCAGGAAGATGCCACTAACTTGCCATCCACGCCTGCAAACCGGGAATAGAAATAGGTATAGGAGCCTACAAAAAAGAAGTTGCGCCACAGTTTTTGTTGCACAAACAATTCCAGGCCATACGTTTCACCTTTGCCACCGCCGCGTACAGGCTCATTGCCTACAATGCCAAATCCACCACCCTGGTTGGCAAATGAAATCCCGTCGTTGGTTGTAATCAAATAATTACGGTACTGTTTGTAAAATCCTTCTACCGTGATGCGCAAGGTCGGGGTAGGCACATATTCGAGTCCGGCAACATAGTGATCATTATAGGTGTACGGCACATTTTTATTTACCAACGTATTATTTTCATCGCGGTACCCCAGCACGGTGTACGGGGCAATTTTGTAATACCGGCCTACACTGGCATTCAATTTCCATTTTTCGGTCAATGCAACGGACAAACTTACCCGCGGACTAAGGGTATTGCCCAAATTGGCGCCATCCGATGTAAACGTATTCCCATCAGCCCGGATACCTGCCGATAAGGCGATGCGATTGTTGAAAAAAGAGCGGTTGGCCTGGGCAAACAATCCAAACTTAAAAAAGTCGATGGCCGAATTAAAACGCAAGTTGATCGCATCTTGCACAATATTCCCCAGCGAATCTTTTATTTCAGGTCGAATGTTCGTGAAGGTCCGATTGTTATACTTGACATATTGCAGGCCAGCCCCAGCCGAAATACGCCAGTTACCTAAGTATTTGTTAAAATCAAATCGGAGTTTGTTTTCAATTTCCTGGCTATTCACACCCAGGGTTCTTTTGCTTTCATCGCGTTGTTGCCCGTCGTAATTCTCCCGAAATTGGTCCAACTGATTATCGAGCATGTTGCGGCTGAAGGTCAGGTTCCAGAAACCGTTCTCGATCAAGTGTTTAAGGGTAAAACCCTGGGTGTAATTCCATTGCTTAATGAGCGGATTGGAACTAAAAATATAAATGTTTTCGGCGGTGGCTTCTTTGGGCAGGGCAAATTCAAAATTATCGATGGCGCCCACACCCAGTACCGTCAGACTGGTTTTTGCGTTAAACTTATGCGTAACTTTATACTGAAAATCCCAATAATCGGGGCGAATAGGCAAATTAATCAAATCAAACAACAGCGACAGGTAAGAACGGCGTGCAGAAGCCAGAAAGGTCGTTTTTTTACTCAAAGGGCCTTCCGTTGTAATAGCGGCCTCGGTACCACTCAAACGAAAATTACCCTGGAATCGCTCCGGATTGCCATCGCGCTGGCGCAATTGCAGCACCGCCGATAAAGGATTGTCGTAACGGGCATTGAAGGCGCTGGTGGACAAAGTGGCATCTTCTATAAACGACACATTCAGAATGCCTTGTGGTCCGCCGGTAGCGCCTTGCGTGGAAAAGTGGTTGATGACCGGAATTTCTACCCCATCGAGGTAGAACACATTTTCACCGGGTCCGCCGCCGCGAATGAGCAAATCGTTGCGGAAAGCCCCGCTTGCGGCCGTTCCTCCTACCCCGGGCAGCGTAGCAATTACCTGAGAGATGTCGAAATTGCCCCCCGGATTGGCTTTAATTTCCTGCGCACTCAGGTTTTGAATTGAAAGCGGCGTTTCGGCAGAGGCAATGCGCACCGATTTGTTTTCGGAAATGGTCACTTCACCTAAACTTTTGGCATCGGTTTCGAGTTCAACGTTGACAAAATTGGCATTTCCGGTGGTAATCACGATATTATACCGTGTTTGGGTGGCATAACCGAGGTAAGAAACCGTTACATTGTACGTTTTGGGCGGAATACCAGCCAGTTTAAATTTGCCCTCCACATCCGTTATGGTGCCGAGTTGGGTGTCTTCCAAACGAATGGTGGCACCAATAATGGCTTCCTGGGTGAGTTTGTCTGTAACAGACCCCACCAAAATACCCGTACTTTGGGCGGTGGCAATTTGAAAGAGTCCCAGTAACATCCAAAAAGGTAACCAGGATTTGAGTAAAAAGGATGTGCGATTGAATTGCATTTTTAGGTATGTTTTTATGCTTAAAATTTTAATTTGGTTTAAAAACATACTTTTAGAAAAACTGTTTACATTTGAGACAACTTTTTTTCATGAAATATCAACTGCTACAAAATTTGCTTCCCTTGTTGGAGGAATACGAAAAGACCAATACCAAAGTGGATGATGTACAACACTTTGCAGTATGGCTTACGCGTCAGCAAGCCAACCCCATTGAAACCGAGGAATCAGAAACGCACGCCGCTGGCGCCGAATCGCCAGAAGTAGTCATCGGGAAACTGTTGTTTTTTATGACACGATATGCCCGTATTTATTCCAAGAAGGCCTTAGAGGGCACGGTTTTGGGCAGTATGGACGAGTTTGTTTATTTGGCTACCTTACATTCGTATGGTTCCATGACCAAATCAGAGCTGATTTACCGCAACCGGCATGAAAAACCGACGGGGATGGACATTATCAAGCGATTGTTGGCGCTGGGTTTGATTCAACAGCAAGACGATTTGGAAGATCGGCGCAGCAAACAAATTGCCATTTCCGAGCATGGATTAGCGATTTTGTTGCCTTTGTATGGCCGTATGGGCCTGGTTTCGCATATTGTAGCGGGCAATTTGAGTAAATCGGAGCGTATTAGCCTGGTACAATTGTTGGAAAAATTGGAGGTATTCCACCAGGTGATGCAGGCAAAAACGAAAAATGAGTCGTTTGAAGGGATGTTGAAGGTGGCGGTGGGGTTGTAGCTGCGAGGCTTGCCCTCGCCACCTAAAACGACCGAGACCGCGGCGAAGCCAAGGTCGAGCAAAACGGAGGCGAGGCGGTAGCCGAGCAAAACCAAAGTGAGGCGGTAGCCGAGCAAACCAAAAGTGAGGCGGTAGCCGAGCAAAACCCATTGCGAGGCGAAGGCAAGCAATCCCAACCCTCGCCCTATATTTCTAATGCAATCCTAAATGGCTGTTGTGCTGGGCCGTTTTTTAGAAACCTGCCGGTTTTTTAAAAACCTGCCGGTTTTTTTGGGCGGGCGGCCCCGCGTTTTTTGGGCGGGGGCGAGCCCCGCCCCTACTTACTTACCCTCGGACAATTTTCCCACGTTGCACCCCACCACGTCCACGCACTTCATAAAAATACACCCCTTTTGGCAACGTGGCAACCGACAAACGATGCACTTCCCCAATGCCCCAGCGTTGTTGCTGCACCCTACGTCCTTGTTGATCAAACAATTGTACATCAAGCACTTGGGACGACCATGCTTGCACGTCAAAATTCACTTCGGAACTAGAAGGATTGGGATACACCAATAAATTAGACCCAGATACCGGCGTATTACTCCCCACCGAAGGCGGCGTAAAATTGGCTGAAAACATACCAATACCATGCGTAGCCGCCACCACCAGGCCATCCGACGGACGAACATCCACAAAAGGCACCACAGAACTACCAATTAAATCAGGCGATTCCTGGGTCCAAACCGTACCTGGCAAACCCGGACCGTGTTGCATCAGCGTATCCGCACTGTACAAACCCACACTCGTACCGCAAAAATACTTGCGCGAACCATCGGGGAACGGCAAAATAGAAATCCAGCGAATAGAAGGACCGGCCCCGGTACCAGCAGTGTTGGCCTCCAGGTTGCCAGCCACACTAATCCAATCTTCACCGCCATTCAAACTCCGCCATATACTATAGGTGTTATAATTGGAGTACACCAAAGTGACATCAT
>CAIVGO010000392.1 GCA_903905445.1 uncultured Bacteroidota bacterium | reverse complement strand
TTTAAATTTGACAATTACCGCGCAACTATCCGGGTTCGGATGCAGCGGAATTACATTGTAGGCAAATTCTTCCGGCGCTTGCTCGATGGGCATTTCATACCGCTCGCTCGAACCTGGAACTTTCCGTAATATACTATAGGTCGCATGAATGGATTGCAAAGAATACATCAGGTCATTGCGGCGTGCCTTGCGGAAATTGACCCCTAAATTATATAAGTCAAAATCGTAGGTCGCCATGCGCCGGGCATACTGGTACAAACTGTTGTTGAACTGCGCCTGCGTGTACCCATTGATCCGTTTGTAAGTTTGCAGCGGATACTCAAAACTACCCGATTCGCGCCACAACCGTGAAACCATTTCTGGGCCTTCCGAAATAGCCAAAGCCATCAGCAAAGCGTAGTTTTCGTACGTATTTTTCCAGTCGCCCCAGGTTTCCAAATGGTACACATCCATACCCCATGCGCCTACTGCTTGGGGGTAAATGAGGTTGCGCATATAATTGGCGTGGGTTTCCCAAAAAATACCGGCATTGTACCAGGAACCGTCCAGGCCATTCGACAACCGATAATCAATCGTGTTTTGCGCCTGCATGCTGTGGGCAAATTCATGCGCAGCCACACCCCCATCCCGAATACCATTTGGATGTACCCAAAACGCACCAATAATGCCATCTGCATCGCCGCCATTGGCAAATCCTTGCGCACCATCGGGCCCCCAGGTGCCGTAAATTACGATCACCACCTTGTATTGGCTCATTTTGGTTCCAGGCGTATCATCCAAAAAGCCTAATTCCTTAAAACGGGTATAAATATATTCCATCGTATCCAAAATTGCGGCAGGATCAAAGCGCAACTCCGGATCGGCATACACGGAAGGGTCGGTGCCAACGGTATTGCCCCAAATGAGGATAAAATTCTCTGATTGACGGGTTTTATCCCAGCTGAATTGTTTGCCATCTACCGTATTAGTGTCCTGCAAATAATAGGGGATGTGGATCATTTTCTGGGCTTGTAAAATGCCGGTAAAGGCAAGCAGAAAAACGAATGCGGGTATCAATTTTTGCATAGTCGAATATGATAAAGACAATGAAGGACTTGTTTTTACCGGCGAATATCCCGGAACTTTCCCATTCTTTTAAAACGGCAAGGTAAATACTTAGCATTACTCCTCAAGTATTTTTCATACGTTCGAAAATAATGCAAGTGGATGATGCCTATTCCCTTGATTATGAAGTACTCAGAAAAAGTAAATAGGACTTTACATTATGGATACCTTTTGTTCATAATTCCTTAAAATTGGAAACACCCCCCAATCCTGTAGATGGGTCTAATTTTAGCGTTCCTATCATCACTCAACGTAATTTTATAAAATTATGCTAAAATTGAGAACTCTTCTCTTAACCCTGATCCTGGGTATTGGGCTTCAGATGGCTGGCCTCTTGGCACAGACTACTGAAAAAGCGCAATTAAAAGGTATCGGGGCCTGGAATGTTACGCCAGCATTTACGATTGGCGAATCATCCAATGGCTACTTTCCAACCGGTATTCCGGACGGAGTAGGTGCGGTAAAACGCGATGCGACCACCATTCGTCTGTATATTAACAGCGAAATGGGACCAACTGCGGGCTATGCCTACCAACTCTCAAATGGTACTTCATTGACGGGTGCACGTGTATCGTACTTCGATGTCGATATCGCAACCCGTAATGTGACCAATGCAGGTTTGGCGTACACAAGCATCATTGACCGCGCCGGTGCAGTGGTAACAGCTGCTCCACAAATCAATGAAGGTTCAAGTTTAACAGCCGGTTTGGACCGTTTGTGTTCAGCAGCCTTCTTTAAAGGTGGCACCTACAACTTGGTAGACGATATTTTCTTCACCGGTGAAGAAGGTACAGACGGACAGGAATTTGCTTTGGATGTTGCTACCAGCACCTTGTACTGCCTGCCTTGGTTGGGCCGTGCATCTTGGGAAAACGTAACGTTCCTGGATCCAGGTAATTCGAACAAAGTAGCGATTTTGGCAGGTGATGACCGCGCAGGTGCGCCCTTGTTGTTGTACATCGGGGACAAAAACTTCACAAACGACGGTTCTTTCTTGGACCGCAACGGTTTGGGCCACGGTAAAATTTACAACTGGAAAACAGACAACGGCGATTTGAGTGTTGAGCAATTCAAAGGTACCGGTGCAAGTCGCACAGGTTCTTTTGTCGAAATCGCACACTACAACGCTGCATTGGCCGGTACTACTGGATACGACGCTTTGGGTTTTGCCAACCAAACAACGATCGACGCGTTGGGTGATGCAAAAGGTGCGTTCTCCTTCTCTCGTCCAGAAGATTTGTCGACTAACCCAACGAACCCACGCCAGGTGGTGTTGGCTTCTACGGGTCGCGAGCAAAACTTCCCATCGGACAAATGGAGTAATATTTATGTGATCGACTTCAATTTTGCGGACCTGAACAACATCAAAGCCACCGTACGTGTAGCGTATGCAGGCGACGATGCTGGTAATGGTCAGTTCCAGGGTCCAGACTACGGTTTGCGTTCTGCAGATAACCTCGATTGGGCCGATAATGGTTTGGTATACATCCAGGAAGACCGTTCAGTAACTGGCTTCGGTTTGACCAGCGGCCAGGAAGCTTCCGTTTGGGAAATGAACCCAACGACCGGCAAATTGACGCGTATCGCACAAATCGACCGCACAGCAGTACCAGCAGGTCAAACAGATTCAGCGCCAGCAGATTTGGGCAACTGGGAATCATCTGGTATTTTGGATGTTTCTTCTTTGTTTGGTGTAAACGATAAAATGTTGTTTGTAGCCGTAACGCAAGCGCACAGCTTGACGGGCGGCCCAATCACCGCAAATACCCTGGCAGAAGGTGGACAATTGTTGTTCATTGAAGGCGAAAAAGAATCGGTAACTACTGCTCCAGCACAATTGAAAGGTTTGGGTACCTGGAAAACAACGCCAAGTTTCACCATCGGCGAAAGCTTCAACGGTTACACCCCAACGGGTATCCCGGACGGTGTAGGTGCGGTGAAACGCGATGACCAAACGGTGCGTTTGTACATCAACAGCGAACTTGGACCAACCGCAGGGTACGCTTACCAATTGGCGAACGGAACATCGTTGACCGGTGCGCGTGTATCTTTCTTCGATATAGACATTGCCGACCACACTGTGAAAGCGGCTGGTTTGGCATACGATAAAATCATTGACCGCGCAGGCGCAGTGGTAACAGCTGCTCCACAAATCAATGAAGGTTCAAGTTTAACAGCCGGTTTAGACCGTTTGTGTTCAGCAGCCTTCTTTAAAGGTGGCACTTACAACTTGGTAGACGATATTTTCTTCACCGGTGAAGAAGGTACAGACGGACAGGAATTTGCTTTGGATGTTGCTACCAGCACCTTGTACTGCCTGCCTTGGTTGGGCCGTGCATCTTGGGAAAAC
>CAIVGO010000391.1 GCA_903905445.1 uncultured Bacteroidota bacterium | reverse complement strand
GTCGGAAGCGTTCGAAACGCTTCCGACGTGGGGGGACCCTTCCGACGTGGGGGTAATTCACTACAAATCTTTTATATTTGTGCCGCAACCAATCCGCCGAACAATGCCAGCAAACACCAAGCCCCTCGCCGAAATACGCCGCGAAATAGAAAACCTCACGGTCGAAGCCCTGCCCGAGGCCCTCAAAGCCCTGCGCGAACTGCTCCCGGAAGGAACGGACAAACACCAGCAAGTGCTCCTGCTCGTGGGTCGACTCAATGCCGCCAACAAAGATAAACGCAATGGCGTGATCGATTTCAACGAATACGAACTGCGCATTGCAGGCGTGCGCCGCGATACCCTCGATTTGGTGGGTGAACTGCAAGAAAGCGATTTCGAAGTGCCCACAGCAGGCCAAAAACCACCTTCCAACGCCAAAGAAGGCATCATCCTGTACCAGATTCCCGGAAAAATGCCCCTCCAAAAACCCAGCATCTGCCGGGTAAGGGTGGCCCTAGACGAGGATGCGGTGTACGAAGACCTCATCCTCACCAATGATACCAAAACCAAAAACCGGGTGGAAGTATCGGATTATATGAGCGCGGAATTGGTGGATATGGATGGCAATGTATTCGAAATCAAATCTTTAAACAACGCCAAACAAAGCATCCGCGACACCGGTTTTACGCAATGGCTCTTTCAGGTGCGCCCAAAAGTGGCGGGTGAGCATCAATTGATGGTAAAAGTTTCCTTGCTCGAATTTGATGCCAATACCCGCGAATATGTGCCCCGCGATGTTTCTTTGATGGAAACGGTCACCATCGTTACCGAGGAAGATACCCAACAAGAAATCAAAGAAACCCCGGTAAAAAAGGCCGAGGAACGCGTGGCGCTGGAGCCCGGCACCCGCGGAGTGGAGGAGGCGTCCAACCCGAATGAATCGCCTATTTACGAATCCATCAAAATAGAATCGATCGCAAAAGAGATGGATGTGCCGGTGATTAAGCCCATAGAAACGCCGGTTCCGATTGAAAAACCAACCAACCCCTGGGTAAAACCGCTGCGAGCGACTGCCTTGTTTCTTGCTTTTTTGATGGCGAGTACAGGTGTAACCTGGGCTTTCACACCCGCGCCGGTACGCGACTGGTGGGTAGCCAGCGTTGTCGATACCCCGGAAGCATACGCACAATACATTAATGCCCACGGCACCGAAAAAGCAACGAACCCGCGCGTGGAAAAGGCCTATTTTTATTTGGCAGAAAAAACCGGAAAACTGTCTGACTTGCGCATTTATCAAAAAGAAATTGGAACAACAGGGATATTTTACGAAAAAGTAACCGAAAAAATCAGCCAATTAGAAGCAAAAGAGGTGGAAATGCTTGAAAAAGCGCTTGATTTTAACAAAATACAACGTTTCGTTTCCGACTTCCCCGATGCCACCCAATTGCCTCGGGTAAAAGCCGCAGCAGAACAATTGTCCGCAACGCAAAAAACTGAGGCATTGTCATTCCTGGAACGGGCCTACATTAAATCTATGTCTTCTGATCCACAGCCCAAAAAATTTCAGCAATATGTGCAGGATTTTCCAAAGTTAGAGCGCCTCGATGAAATGGCGGAAGCGGTTATAAACCGTCCGATTATAAACCAGTTACAAACCCAATTAGATTCAGCCATTGTAAAAAAAGCCCAGGATGCAGATACGCCCGAGCGGGTTTCCAGGGTGTTGGAAACGCTGCAAAAATATGGCAGTGCGCAGGCTTTAGCACCCGTTACCAAGGTTTTGGAGCAAAAACCTGCCGCGATCAAGGGGCAATTAAAATCAAAATTGAATACCGCAACAAAATATATCCAGACACGCGCTGTCGAACGAAAAATAGGCGATAACCTAGAAAATAATTCGGAAAATCGTATGGACAGGTCGCGACCTGTCCATACTCCCGCACCCGCTGATTTGCCCACAGCCGCCCAAAAATCCCTCCAAATGGCCAAAATACCCGCAGGCCAATTCCTTATGGGTGATGTATTTGACGAAGGTGGCGAAGATGAAAAACCCACCCACCAGGTCACCCTATCCGCATTTGAAATCGGAAAATACGAGGTAACGCAGGAATTATGGTACGCCATCATGCAAACGCGCCCATCCGACCATAAAAACTGCGCGGAATGCCCGGTAGAACGAGTCTCCTGGGAAGATGTACAAGTTTTTCTCCAGAAAATCAATGCTGCGTACCCTGGCAAAAACTACCGCCTACCCACCGAAGCGGAATGGGAATACGCCGCCCGGGAAGGCGGCAAAAAAGTGCGCTTCGGCAATGGAAAGGATGTGGCAGATCCTGTGCAGATTAATTTTGATAGTCGTGAAAGTTATAAAGAATCCTATTCCCTCGCCGGAAGTTACCGTGGAGCGACCGTCGCCATAGGCAGCCCGCGCAGCCCCAATGCCCTGGGCTTGCATGACATGAGTGGAAATGTATGGGAATGGTGCAGCAACTGGTATGGCGAAAGTTATTATAAAAAAAGTCCCGCCAAAGATCCGAAAGGTCCTGGTTCAGGCTCCTACCGTGTTGTTCGCGGCGGGTCGTGGAGCGGCCTCCCGCAGCAATGCCGTGTGGCGGGTCGCAACGGCTTCGCACCCGGTGATCGCAGCATCAGCGTAGGTTTTCGTTTAGCCAGGACCTTGTAACCCTCCCCTTTTTCTTACCCTTTTACCCTTTGGGAGCATGGGTGGGTCGCGTAGCGCGGCCTACCCATTTTTTAATCAAGATTTAAATTGATTTTAAGGATGGATGGATAAAAATGATTTTCAATGGATTAGAAGCCAGATGCTTTCAAAACTACTTTGCGTTGACTAAATAATTGGAAAAATTTGCTGGAAAGAAATCGGAGATCATTTTTGTTTCGCGCAGATGTTACACAGAAAAAAAGCGCAGATGTTACGCAGAACAATCCGTGTAACATCTGTGAAAACCAATCTGTGTAGCATCTGCGCGAAAAATATCGAAAACCATTTTATTTCGCGCAGATTTTTCTGCGTAACATCCGCGAAAACCAATCCGCGTACCATCTGCGCGAAAAATATCGAAAACCATTTTATTTCGCACAAATTTTTCTGCGTAACATCCGCGAAACCAATCTGCGTAGCATCTGCGCGAAACTATCCCCCCTAAAACATCCGCAACTGCTCCCCCAACGGCAACAGCTGAAACGATTTCCGATGGTATTCCGTCACTCCAAATGTCCGGATCGCTTCCCGGTGCGCTTTGGTGGGGTAGCCTTTGTTCACCGCCCAGCCGTATTGCGGGTGCTCCGAGTGCAATTGTTCCATGAAGTCATCGCGGTAGGTTTTGGCCAAAATGGAGGCCGCGGCAATGGAAGCGTATTTGCCATCGCCTTTAATCACACACAGGTGCGGTATACCCGGATATGGTGTAAAACGGTTGCCATCAATCAATAAAAATGCCGGAACCATCTGCAAACCCGTAACAGCGCGGTGCATGGCGGCAAAAGAGGCTTTTAAAATATTAATACGGTCTATTTCGGGCGCATCCAATTTGGCCACCGACCAGGCCAGGGCCTCCTGCTCAATAATGGGCCGCAACAGTGCGCGCTGCTTTTCGGTCGTTTGTTTCGAATCGTTCAGCAAGGGGTGGTAAAAATCCTTGGGCAGGATCACCGCCGCCGCAAAAACTGGTCCGGCCAAACAACCGCGACCGGCTTCGTCGCAACCGGCT
>CAIVGO010000390.1 GCA_903905445.1 uncultured Bacteroidota bacterium | reverse complement strand
TGGCACTAACAGCAATGCGAATTACTTACTCGACCAACAAGCGCCCAACGACTCTTCCTTTGTGTATCAAAATTTTAGAAACGGCATGGGGGAGTTGGGCCTGGAAGGGGTACTTACGTTTAATCGTCTGCGCGAACGTACAGGCTTGGTCCTGTCTCTGTTCGGCGGCTTGGGCATCGATGTGTACCGCACCAAAATAGATCAATTGGATGCCTTGGGCCAGCGATACAACTATTTTTCGATCAATGAAAAAAACGGAAACAGCCAGATTAAGGGCGATTTGGGCAATTTACGCGATGCCGACTTTGAAACCGTGGTGGATGAAACAAAAATCAACTGGATGCCCGCAGTCGGAATCGAATTGGGTTACCAGGTTACGCCGCGTTTTGTTGTCGGAATTGCGCACAAAGTGACCTTCAGCCGCACCGATCTGCTCGACGGACAGGCCTGGACCAACCAAAACCAACCCACCGGCAACAATGATTTGCACCATTATACCAGCTTGCACCTGCGTTGGGATCTGCAACGCGCTCAACGCACCCAACCTGCCGCGGAGCCCCCTCAAATTAACATCCTGGCGCCGCAAACCAATCCTTATATCTCCCAAAGCGCCTATGCCAATTTGCGCGCTCGCATCCTGCATGTACGCAACAAGGCCGACATTTTCTGCTATTTAAATGGTGTAAATCAGCCATTTACCTTGACAGAAACCTTACTGGAAAGTAACCTGAATTTACGCCCGGGCCGGAATGAAGTGCGTATCGTAGCCAGTAATACGGCAGGCAGGGATGAGGCAACGACGGTTATTATTTACGAAGAAAAAATTGAGGTGCCGCCCACAACACGTTATGCACCAGAAGTGCGTATTGTGCAGCCCCAGCGTTCGCCTTTTGTCACCAACCAGGATAACATCAGTTTGGTGGCCGATGTAAAATATGTGCAGGGGAGTCGCAATGTGCAGTTAAAAGTAAACGGCGTCAATGCACAATTTTCATTTGCCGAAAACCTGGAAGCCAATGTACGGCTGCGGGAAGGCACCAACCGGATCCAGGTAGAAGCCAATACCCCCGACGGCCGCGCCAGCGACGAAATTGAGGTGATTTATCGCCGCGAAACCATTCCACCCGCCGCCCAACCGAGTGTGGATATCACGGCCCCAATCCAGGGCGCTACAACCGACCAGCCTGAAGTGTTGCTCCGAGCCAATTTCCGGGAAGTCCGGAATAAGGAGCAAGTCGTCGTTATATTAAATGGTGTAGCGGTGCGGAGTTTCGAATTTGATGCAGCCAATCAAAGTTTGCGCGCCACCCTGCGCTTGCGGGAAGGCAACAATGAAATTCAGGTGGAAGCAAACACTGCAAACGGCAAAGCATCCGATGCAGTAGCGGTGACCTATCGAAAAACAGTGCCACAGGGGCCCCGACCAGTTGTAGCATTCACTCAGCCACGCAACAGCAATGAAACGGTTTTGACTGCCCGGTACAGCGCGCAAGCCAAGGTTGAAAATGTAAATCGAAAAGAGGATATAACCTTGATTGTTAACGGTTTAGCAAATACTAATTTTACATTTAATCCACGCAACTATGTAGTCTTGTCGGATATCAACCTGCGCAAAGGGGACAATTCGATTACCCTGCGCGCACGCAACGACTTTGGATCGGCTGAGGCTTCCGTGACGATTACGTTGAAAGATGCGCCCGCGCCCAAACCAACGGTAACCATTACCCAGCCACAATTGTCTACAGAAACGACCAGCACAACCCCATTTGGCATCAAAGCCAACATCGAAAACGTGGCACGTAAAGAAGACATTACCCTGTTTTTGAATGGCGTTGCTTACCCGGATTTTAATTTTGAGCCCGTGCGCCATCAATTGGTGGCCGACTTGAAATTGATAAAAGGTGAAAACAGGGTGCGCATTACTGCAACAAATCAGGTTGGCAACGCGGAAGCAAGCGTTACCATCAACCTGAAGCAAGTGATCGAACCGACGCGCAAGCCGGAAGTTAAAATCCTGGAGCCCGTGGATGGTGCAACGGTCAAACAGGCGGCTGTCCTTTTGAGAGCCAGTTTGAAAAACGTATATAATAAGGAACAACTGAGTTTGATTTTGAATGGCAAGCCGCAGTCTGTATTTATTTATGACGATAAATCAAATGCGTTGCGTGCAAATTTGACCCTGAACGACGGTCAAAACAACATTACCGTGCGCGCAACCACCCCAGGAGGAACCGCCGAACAAGCCATTGTGGTAACTTACGCAGCAAAAGTGCAATTGCCTTTGCCGAAAGTGGCCATTTTACAGCCATTGCGCACCAATGTTGAGGTAAAACAGGCCCTGTATGCATTTAAGGCCAATGCGGTGAATATCAACAACAAAGACCAGGTAAAAATCAGTTTGAATGGGGTGGCCTTGACTGCCTTTGAGTTTATCCCCAAAACCGGCAACATTGTTTTTGAAACCCTGCTTACTGCGGGCAAAAATACCTTGCAAATTACTGTAACCAATACCAGCGGCAAAGCAGAGGCAAGCACCGTCGTGCTATACACGAAAGCGGAGACGATCCCGGCCCCTAAAGTAAAAATCATCTCCAGTTCCCAACCCGCTGCCAATCCGTTTAATCCAAACGAGGCCTCTACTTTGGTGTTGGCGCAGGTGTTCAATATTGACCAGCGTGCACAAATTACGATAACGTTGAATGATCAGCCCGTGAGCAATTACAACTTTAACGAAAAGACGGGCAACATTGATTTTGTTGCCAAATTAAAGCGCGGGATGAATACCATTGAGATAAAAGTGCAGAACGCGAATGGGGCAGACAGCGCAATGACGAAAGTTGCCTTTGAGTGAGATTTTTGTATAGAACACCATTTTTGGGGCGGTTTAACTATTTTTTGTTAGCAAAAGACACAAAGGTGGCTTTTGCTAACACGTTACAAAAAAATAGTATGGTATGAATATTGTTAGTGAGGGGTATAATCAAAATGTAAAAAACATGCAATTGCTGAACGTTCTTGTCGCTGATGACCATCCCATTTTTGTAGAAGGACTCAGTTCTGTGTTATCGAAACCTAGTGGAAAGTTTACCTGCGCAATCAATGGCGTCGCACGTACAGGTGCACAGGTAACAGAGATGATGCAAAGATGCCAACCCGACCTGTTGCTACTCGATTTGAGTTTGCCAGAGTCCGATGGGCTCAAAATTTTACCAAACGTAAAAAAAGGATCTTTAAAAACCCGTGTGTTGGTGATGAGCACCTACGATGATCCGCGCTTAGTACGGGCCGCTTTTAAGGCGGGCGCTGATGGGTACATGTTGAAGTCGGGCACCAAAGATGAATTGTTTTGGGCCATTGAAGAGGTGATCAACGGACACACATTTTTGGGAAATGGCGTTGCCCTCATTGATTTGCGCATGATTCCAGGAGGCTCAGAGTCGGCACAGCCCGATAAAAGATTTGCGCGCAAGCACGGACTTACCCGCAGGGAAATGGAAATCATGCAGTACATTGGACAAGCTTTAAAGAATAAGGATATTGCCGCAAAATTGTACATCAGTGATCAAACAGTGAGTGTGCACCGCAAAAACATCATGCGAAAATTGGCTGTGAACAACACCGCGAGTTTGATCAAAATCGCGTTTGAGAACAACCTGGTTTAAGAAAATGCCCTGTTAACGAAGTATAGCCAACGCAAAGTGGTTCTGAAAACGGCTGGATTCTAAATCCTTGATAATCAAATTTTTTATCCATACATCCTTCAAATCCACTTTAATCTTGGTTTATTTTGATAATACGTTAAGGTGCTTTGCAAGTTAAAATAAACGATTTGTCGGAAATTATCTATTTTTAGGTAGACGCCTAAAGAAATCAGGCACTATTTTTGCCGTATTAAATTTATGTATTTATCTCAATCTTTGTCATCTTTTGTTTGGGTGGTAAAAGTGCGAGGTTTATATTTGCAGCGATTTTACGCTACGTTGCTAAAAAAGCCCTTAATCACTGAATGCCAACGGTCCATAACAGGTTGTTGGATTGAGACTTTGAATCAATATTTTTATCTTAACATCAAACATTTTACCTAATCTTTTTCTCATGAAAAAAGCGAATTCTACTTTTCACACAAGCTTATTGAGTTTGCTGATGGTAGTATTTGCGCTGTCTTTCAGCGTGAATGCTTCTGCTCAGTGCTCTTTAGTTTGTAACAACCTTGTTCAGGTTTCTCTCGACCAAGATTGCGAGGCAGAACTGCACCCAGATGATATTCTGGAAGGTGGTGGTTGCCCAAATGGCAACTTGCAAGTACAAGCTAAAATCAACAACGTATGGGTACCAGCTTCTGGTAACTTCGTTGCTACTTCTGCAAATATTAACCAGACACTTCAGATTCGCGTACGCGATTTGAACTCTGGCAATATGTGTTGGGGTAACGCTTTGATTCAGGACAAACTTGCTCCAATCATCGCTTGTACCAATGTAACTTTGAACTGTGCAGTAACAAACTACACACCTGGTTACATCCTCAACACCCTCAACATCGCAGCTGCTTACCCAACTGTTGATGAAAACTGCGGAAATGCTACCCTTACCTTTATTGACACTTGGAATGATGTAACCTGCACAGGCAGCATCAACGGTGTTACAAACGTAAGCGCGTATGTTTTGCGTAAATGGACTGCGGTTGACCAAAGCGGCAACTCTGCTACTTGCAACCAGTACATCTACTTCAAACGCAAAAACGTTAGCAGCGTTGTGTTCCCTGCAAATTACTCAACCGATTGCGAAAACCCAGTAACTACACC
>CAIVGO010000389.1 GCA_903905445.1 uncultured Bacteroidota bacterium | reverse complement strand
TGTGGGAATTAGGCGAAAAAGAATTGCCTAATTTTAACATTTACTTATAATACACGGCAACCACATGCCCAAATGAGTGTTACTTTTATTCATTGTTTAAGAAAACTAATTCTTTATGCGCCAGACATTCTACTTTTTTCAGCCTTCATTTACCTTTATCTTATTTTTTCTATATTGTATATCCCTTCAAGCACAAACCTGTCCAGGATTGGGCTCCATTACCCTAACAGTGGCCGCAGCACCTGCGCCCACCCTGAATTTTGCCCCTCAATTGTGTACAGGAGCAAGCACGAATATTGCCGTAAACCAATCTTTTACTACTTATGCATGGAGCAATGCAGCCAGTACCCAAAGTATTTCGGTCAATGCGCCCGGTAGTTATACGGTTACCGTGAGCAATGCAGCGGGCTGTACCAATACAGCGCAAGCAACCATCGCCGCATCGCCCACACCCGCGCCAAGTATTGCCCAAAATCCATACGCCTGCAATGGAACTGCTACCTTAAATGCAGGTGCTGGCTTTACAACGTATGCCTGGAGCAATGGGGGTGGTACCAATGCTGCCGCTAATTTTAACACCAACGGTACCTATACCGTGACGGTCACCAACAGCGCTGGCTGTTCGGGCACCGCTGATTTTACAGTAAACATTCCTGCACCACCCAGCGTAACGGTCGGTGGCAACCTCACATTTTGTACCAACGCAACCACCACCTTGAATGCAACGGCGGGTTTTACATCTTATAGTTGGACGGGCGGCGGATCGGGTGCAAACCTGAGCGTGACCACCCCCGGCACTTATACCGTCACCGTAACCGATGCTTTTACCTGTACCACTACGGCCTCTGCGACAACCACTACACTTCCTTTGCCAAGCCCCACGGTTACCAGTGCAAGTCTCTGTCCAGGCGCCAGCACAACCCTGGCTGTGAGCAATCCTCCCTTTACAAATTATTCCTGGAGCACTGGCGACAACACCCCATCCACCAGCGTGAACGCACCCGGAAATTACACCGTAACGGTAACAGAATCAAATGGTTGTACAAATACTGCTATTTCCACCGTAACAGGCCTTCCCGCACCTACACCTGCGATCACGCAACAGACCTATGCCTGCAATGGCCAATATGTACTGGATGCGGGTGCAGGATTTGCCACCTACCTATGGAGCAACGGCCCTAACAATGCCACCAGTTCAGTAAATGCGAATGGTACCTACACGGTTACCGTCACCAATGCACAAGGTTGTTCTGCCACAGATGAATTGATTGTCACCATTCCGACGGCACCCGTTGTAAACATCAGCGGACCAGCCTCTATTTGTAGCAGCGATGTGGCGAATCTGGTTGCTTCGGCTGGTTTTCCGAGTTACAGTTGGTCGAATGGACAAAACGGCCCTTCCATTAGCGTAAATACAGCGGGCAATTTTACAGTAACCGCCACCGATGCGTTTGGCTGTACCGATACGGATAATTTTACCTTGAGCGTTTCACCCAACCCGACACCCGATATCAGTGGAACCACGAGCATTTGCACCGGCGATAATACTACATTTGCCGTTACAGCCCCGTTTGATATCTATAATTGGTCTACCGGCGAAAGCAGCGCCAGTATCACCGTTTCCACACCAGGAATTTATACCGTGACCGTGACTGCAGCAAATGGCTGTACGGGCACAACAACCGAAAATCTGAGTTTAATTCCACTTCCGGTACCAGTCATTTCAGAAGCTCCCTACAACTGTGACAACCAAATTGTGCTCAATGCAGGGGCAGGATTTACCGGATACAATTGGAGCAATAGTATTAACACCGCCAACAATACCGTAACAACCTCGGGTGCGTTTACTGTCACAGTTACCAATGCGGCAGGTTGTACCGGTACAGATACTTATTTTGCCAATATCCCTACACCACCATCGGTTACCATTACTGGAAACAACAGTTTTTGCACCGGAAGCAATACCCAACTGAGCGCAAGCAGCGGTTTTTCCAGCTATGTTTGGAGCAACAGTCAATTTACCCAAAATATTACGGTCAATCTTGCAGGAACGTATATTGTGACCGTCACCGACGTATTTGGATGTACTACAACCGATAATTTCACCTTAAATGCCCTTCCGGCACCGAATCCGACCATCAGTGGTTTGCCTTCTATTTGCAGTGGACTTTCCACGGTGTATAGTTTAGGCGCATCGTTTTCAACTTATGCCTGGTCCACAAGCGAAAATACTGCCACTATTTCGGTAAATACTGCTGGTTTATACACCGTGACGGTAACCGCGGCCAATGGCTGCACAGGCACCGACACGCAAAACCTCAGTTTGATCCCTGCGCCCAATCCAAACATTTCGGAATTGCCTTATTTGTGCGACGAACAACTTACGCTTCAGGCAAATGCCGGATTTTCAACCTATAACTGGAGCAATAGTGCAAATACGGCAAATATAACCGTCGACAATGCCCAAACCTACACCGTCACAGTTACCAATGCACAAGGCTGTACGGGTACCAACAGTTATTTTGCCAATATTCCGACCTTGCCCGTGGTGTCTATTACGGGCCCGGCGCAGATATGTGCAGGCGCAACTGCAACGTTAGCCGCTACGCCTGGATTTAATGCATATGCATGGTCGAACACCGCCACGGCACCCACGATTGCCGTCGGACAATCCGGAAATTATACCGTGACAGTGACCGATTTTTTAGGTTGTACCGCGAGTAATACCTTCTCGATCAATACGGTAAACAACCCAGTGCCTGTGATCGCTGGCCCAGCAACCATTTGCAACGGCAGCAGCGCTACCTTTTCAGTATCCGGCAGCTTCAGTACCTACCAATGGTCGACAGGGGCAAACACGTCAAATATCGTCGTAAATGCGGCAACGAATTACACCGTTACGGTGACCGATGTAAATGGCTGCACTGGTACCGACACGCAAAACCTGATCGTTTCCACTAGTTTGAGTCCGCAAATCGTAGAACAACCCTACACCTGCAATGGACAAATCACCCTGGATGCCGGATTGGGATTTGCCTCCTACAATTGGTCGGGCGGTAGCACCAATCAAACCCTGGTGGTTAATGCCGACGGAGACTATACCGTAACGGTTTCGGATGGCGGTGGCTGTACCGGCACGGCCGTTGTGACGGCCAATTTACCTACCCCACCCGTTGTGAATATTAGCGGGGTAAATATCATTTGTCAGGGCGCCAGCACCGTTTTGAGTGCCAGCACAGGTTTTAGTACCTACGTTTGGTCGAATGGACAAGTAGGCGAAAATATCACCGTTGGTTTGGCTGGGCCATTTACCGTTACTGCAACCGATGTATTTGGATGCACCACGACCGCCGGATTTACCTTGAACACCACCGCAGCGCCTGCGCCCCAAATCAGCGCACCTGCTGTAATTTGTGTAAATAGTTCGGCAACGCTTTCCGCAGGCGCTGGCTTTAGCAGCTATTTGTGGAGCAATGCCGAAACGACCGCAAATATTGTGGTAAATACAGGTGGCGTTTATGCCGTCACGGTAACCAATGTTGCGGGTTGTAGTGGTACAGCAAGCGCCAGCCTTACGGTTGCCAATAGCTTGTCGCCCAATATTTTAGCCCAACCCTACCAATGCAACGGACAAGTTACCTTGGATGCAGGGCTC
>CAIVGO010000388.1 GCA_903905445.1 uncultured Bacteroidota bacterium | reverse complement strand
CTCCTGCACGGCGGACCCGCGTGTACGCATGAGTATTTTGAATCTTTTGAGAGTTTTTTACCCCAGGAAGGCATTGAATTTATTTATTATGATCAATTGGGTTCTGCGTTTTCGGACCAGCCTAAAGACACTTCACTGTGGGATTTATCCCGTTTTGTGGAAGAAGTAGAACAGGTACGGGTGGCTTTGGGGCTGAACAAAGACAATTTTTACCTGCTGGGACATTCCTGGGGTGGAATTTTGGCCATGCAATATGCCCTGAAATACCAGGACAATATAAAAGGCTTGATTGTAAGTAATATGATGGCCAGTTGTCCAAAATATGGCCAATATGCCGATTCGGTGTTGGGCAAACAAATGGACCCCTCGGTGCTTAAAACCATCAAAGACCTGGAAGCGAAAAAGGACTTTGCCAATCCACAGTACATGGCGTTATTGATGCCTAATTTTTATGAAAAACATATTCTGCGCCGCCCTTCCGCCCAATGGCCGGATGCGGTAAATCGCAATTTTTCCAGGGTAAACCAGGAAATTTATGTCGCCATGCAAGGCCCCAGCGAATTTGGCATTTCGGGTAAACTGGAAAAATGGGATGTTAGCGCGGAATTGAAAAACATCAAAACCCGCACCTTGGTCATTGGCGCCACCCATGATACCATGGATCCTGCCTACATGGCCTGGATGGCTAAACAGTTTCCAAACGGACAGTTTTTGCTGTGCCCGGATGGCAGTCACATGAGCATGTGGGACGATCAAACGCATTATTTCCCGGGATTATTAGCATTTTTGAAAGGATAACCCCGATCCGCAATGTGCAAATGGAACCTGTGATTGCGTAAGTGGTAGAAAGCCTTTCTGCGTAATCTGCTACCTTTGAACTTTCAGGCACATCGGATTATGTATCAGGATTTTAAAAAACAAGGGCTGATTTTTTTGGGACTGCTTTGGCTGGCAGTGTTGCCTTGTTTTGCTCAAAAATCAGGATCAGAAATACAGCAAACGTTTTCCCGCTACCAGCATTTTACGATGGAGCAGGGGCTTTCCAACAATTCGGTCAGCGCAATCGCGCAAGACGATGACGGGTTTATTTGGTTTGGAACGGAGGAAGGCTTGTGCCGTTTTGATGGAAAACGTTTTACCAATTTTTTCCAGCACGCGGATGGAAAAGGGTTATTGAGCGACCACGTAACCCAAATTGTGTCCCTGCCCCAAAACCGTCTATTGATCGGCACTTCCGAAGGCCTGTGTGTTTTGCAAACGCGCACACAGGTTTTTTCTAAAATAGCATTACCGGGACCTCCTGAACATCCACGATCCACGGAATCCATCTGGAAACTATTTAAAACACACCATGGCGAGATTTGGGTAGCCAATGAAAATGCGGTATATGTGTTGGATCAGGCGTTGCGGCTGTTGCGCGTTTTTTATCAACCCAATAAGGCAGAACAAGCAAAGCCTTTTGCACGCGACTTTTTAGAATTGCCGGATAGCAGGGTGGCGGTAAAGTTTACCCAGTCCCAGTACCCGAAATATACGCCTTGGCAAATCATTGATTTTCAAGCAAATAAGACTACGTCATTGGGTCTTTTGGAACCTGCTTATGCTTGTTTAGATTCTGCATATACCCCCACCTGTCTTTTTAACGATTGGCCCACTACCTGCTGGTTTACCACCATGGGCACCCACAGCCCTGGCAAGGTTTTTTCATTTAACTGGCCAAGCCGCACCTTGACCCAAAAATATGCAAACCTTCACACAGGAGCACAAACGCAAAAAAACGAACAGTTTTACCTGCCGTTTTTACTACCCGATAGCCTGCTGTTGTTGCAGCGTTTTTTTGGAACCACCCTTATTTTAAACCTTAAAAATGGCCAAATAACCAATATACCACCTTGGAAATCATCGTTACCAGATGGAAAGTCCATCTTAAATTTTCTGGATCGCGACGGCAATCTTTGGCTTTGTCCGCGTTTTGAAGGCATTTACCTGGTACATTTGAATACTTTGCCAACCACGGAAATGACCGCCTTAAATACCGCGCACAAGGAGACAATGGCCCGCATGAAGGTCTCCGAGGAATGGTTTTCGTTTTCCTGCATTTCCTTTAAAGATAAATGGGTGGTGAGCAGCCCCAATGGCGGTTTGTATAGCATGCCGAAAGCAAAACGCGGTGTGCAAGGTACTGTAGTCACCAATCCGTTTAGTGGTTATGCGTATGTGTATGAATTTGTGCCATTTATAGGCGATACAATATGGATTAACACGCTGGATGGGCTGTTTTGGTACGATCCTGTACACAATCGGAACGGCCCTTTGCACCAACGAATGCCCGAACTGAAAATACTCGATGAGAAATTTATTTACCGCGATCATTTCGGCTAT
>CAIVGO010000387.1 GCA_903905445.1 uncultured Bacteroidota bacterium | reverse complement strand
GACGGTTCCGTTTCCAAATACTGTTTCAATCGGCTGCGTGAAACACCAAAGCTACCAGCGTTTGAGAATTTGACTTTATCTTCTTCGGTAAGTCCCATTTGGAAACGGGAATTAACGTCGTCGATCAAACTCTTGCGGGTGTGCTGTCCGGCCATATCCAGAAAAACATTACCGTCTGGGCCAACGAGAATCGTCAGGGTACCAGCGTCTGGCAGTTTTGTTTCAGAGATGGACGAAGGGGTATCAATCACCACTTGTTCCTGCGGCTTAGCCTTTGCGGTAAGCATAAAGAAGGTAAGCAGGAGGAAAGCCACATCGCACATGGCAGTCATGTCGATGGATGGGCTACCCCGTTTTGGTTTGTGTTTTGGCATCTTTATAATGCGTTATGCGTGAACGTTTTAAACAGATGTCGAATAAGATAAACTTCCGGAATCCGAATAGATTAAAGTTTGCGGCAGATTGATCTTATTCAACCCGTCCAATTATTGTCCTTTAGTTGCAAAAGTTTGTGTCAAGCTATAACCTGCTTCGTCGATGCGGTAAGTCAAACCATCGATACGGCTAGTGAAGAAGTTATAGAATACAATTGCAAGTGCAGAAGTACCGATACCGAGCGCCGTGTTGATCAAGGCTTCAGAGATACCGTTTGCGAGTGCTGTTGAGTCAGGTGCACCTGCATTCGCCAACGCTGCGAATGAACGAATCATACCCAATACCGTTCCGAACAGACCCATCAGGGTAGCAACAGAAGCGATGGTAGCAAGGATGTTCAGGTTTTTCTCCAACATCGGCAATTCGAGGGTGGTAGCTTCTTCAACTTCTTTTTGAATTGCCAATACTTTCTCGTCTTTTTCCATGCCGGTTTCTGTCAACATTTCATTGTACTTTGTAAGACCAGCGCGTACAACGTTTGCAACTGCACCTTTTTGCTTGTCGCAAGCAGCCAGTGCACCATTGTTGTCACCTTTATCCAAAGCGACTTTGATTCCACGAACAAATGCATCAATGTTGCCAGCACCGCGTGCTTTAGACAATGTGATGAAACGCTCGATTACGAAAACGATAACGGTAAAGAAAAGGGTCAAAAGGATTGGTACGATAAATCCACCTTTGTAAATGGTACCCATGTAGTTACCTGGAAGTGGATCTTTCGTGTTGTCATTATCAACGAAGTTTCCGCTTGCACCAAATACATTGGCCCAAATCACGTACGCTACGATGTACAAAACAGGAATAATGATGAACGGGAAAATTGCGCCAAAATTAGTGCCGCCTTGTTGTTTCGCTTGAGTGGGTTTTGCTGCTGTCATGCTGCTTTAAAATTTAAGTGAATGAATGATTTAATTTGACGTTTAATCAGAAAGCAGGACAACTTTTGTTCCGGGAACGCATTTCCATTGTTGATCAACTCGAACCCCGTTTTTAAGATAGATGCAGGAATCGAAAAAAATGGTGTGTGCGTTTTTAAAAAACGGTACAAAAATTTGTAGCCTGATTACTGACCGATGATTTAAGTGGCGGTAAAAATAGTGTAAGAGATACAATTTCAAACAAGTGCCGACTTAAATTCACAATTATTTAGTCCAGGATGCGCATTTTCATGCTGAAATGGCTTTTTTGATACGAATTAGACGCTCTAAAAGAGCTTCCAATCGGTCTAAGGGTAACATATTGGCTCCGTCCGACTTGGCTTCTGCCGGGTTTGGGTGTGTTTCGATGAAGAGTCCGTCGGCGCCAACTGCAATTCCTGCCCGCGCAATGGTTTCAATTAATGCCGGACGGCCGCCTGTTACGCCACTGCTTTGGTTGGGTTGTTGCAACGAATGGGTGCAATCTAACACAACCGTTGCGCCATAAGACTGCATCACCGGCAAGCCTCTGAAATCGACAATCAAGTCCTGGTAGCCGAATGTATTTCCACGTTCGGTCAACATTACTTTGGCGTTGCCCTCCTCTTCTACTTTTTCTTTGGCAAAGCGCATGGCCTCCGGGCTGACGAACTGGCCTTTTTTAATATTTACAATTTTGCCCGTTTGCGCAGCAGCGACCAACAAGCTGGTTTGGCGGCACAAAAAAGCAGGTATTTGCAAAATATCAACAAACTCGGCTGCCAGTGCGGCTTCAGGGTCTGTATGAATATCTGTGGTGACGGGAAGGTCGAAATGGTTGCCTATAGATTTTAAAATATTTAATGCTTTTTCGTCGCCAATACCCGTAAAGGAGTCGCTTTTGCTGCGATTGGCTTTTCGATAGGAACCTTTGAAAATGTACGGTATTTCCAAACGGTTACAAATTTCCTGCACTTTACCGGCAATATCAAAAGCCATTTGCTCTCCTTCAATCGCACAAGGGCCTGCAATCAAAAAGAAATTGCCTGCGTTGGTATTTTTTAATCGGGGTACATCCTGTTGCCAATGCATAATGGAATCGTATTTTTTAACAATTGTTTTTTAATATTTCAACCCGAACAAAAAACGGGATTTTATTCATTGATGCTTTAACGCAAAAACGATTCGAGCGCTGCGTCTGGGTCTCTAAATGGCAACCGAATGCTCCAGGAAATCCATTTTAGGTAATTTCCACCCGAAAACAGGGCTGATTTATTTTTCCCGCCACTGGTTTCTGCGTATTGCTGCCTTAATACGGGTGCGTTGACGAGCGGAAAATAGATTTCCATGGTGCCCTTCAGGATCTCCAGCATGAATCCTCCGCTCCACAATATTTGTTCTTTGCGTGGCCGATTGGCGCCAATTTTTGTGGCGTCGTCAAAATATCCAAGGTCAAACCAGGGCTTGAGTGGAATCCCAAACGGCAAGCGTTGCGGAAGATCGGCCTTTAAATTGAGTGCAAGGATAAAACTGTTGGAGTTACCAATGTTTCCAGCCTGTGCTTTTCCAAAAGCAGCTTTAAAGCCACCATCGGTTTGGCTCACCTGCCTGGCAACAAGTCCCTGGGTTTCGGATCGCCCAAAAAACAATTGATCAAAGCGGTAATCATTGAATCCTTGCGGATTGAGCGCAAGTGCGGTCTCGTCTATTGCACCATTTCGGTTGGCATTGATCAAAAAAGCACCTGCGAACATGCGGGCCGTGATATTTTTATTTTTTTTATAGTAAAACTTTTGATTCCACTCCAAGGTACTGCGCAGGTATCCATTTTTGCTTGCATTTTGGGGCCGTGCCTCTAAGGCAACGACGCAACGATACGGGTTTGGACCTTTTTTAGCAGCGGCTTCATAGCGCAATTCGTAAATATGGGAATTTTTACCTTGTAACCCTTCAAACCGGCTATAATTATATAAGGTGTCGAATTGGCCATTTCCCAATGGTGTTAGGTCAAACTTATTAGAATCGCGTTGAAATAGTGCCGTTTCCTGTCGTATAAACAAAGCACGCAGGATGAGTTGGTGCCTAAAAGCGGCCACTTTACTGCGCAATTCGACACGCATTTGGGGCGCCAGGCGCTGGTATTTCAATTTATATTGAAAGGACTCCGAATAACGACCTAGATCTGTGGATGCATTGCTTGCATTTGAAAACTGCTTTGCATTCATACTCAAGGTAACTTTAGGAACCCTTCCGCCGGGGAAAAAGTGATAACGCACGTCGGCCAGTCCTGCGAGTTGCTTGCTCCCCCACCCATACGCTGGTGCTACGTAATATTGCCACGGGCTGTTTGCACCAGGTGGGTTGTAGGCCATTAAACCTAGCATGATTTTGTCATACCGGTTGTATCCAATCCAGGGCAATAGCCCGAGTGCTGTTTTTTGTTTTACCTGAAAAAACGAAAATGGGTGGATCGTAAGCGGCTCAACGCGGTGCAACATGGAAGTCGTGTTCCAGGTATTGTTTTGGCGATTGGGGTCGATGGTTATCCGCGCATCATCGAGCACAAAAGCATCCACGGAATCGGTATTGAATTGGATAGTTTGTGTTTTTTGCTGATTGGCAGGTACCCACTGTGTTATAATGGGCTTGCCTTGGTACATGGCTGCAATTGGGAATGGAGCATTCAAATCACCGTGATTGGTTACCACAATCGCATACGCTCGGCCTTCCTTTTTAACGTTAGAGATTGCGTAATCGGCTTGTTTGCGTGTTTGCATGGCTTCAAACCACCAATCGGCCTCAAGTCCGGCATTTTTCCAGGCGATACGCAAATCATTTGGGTAAGGGTGTTTAAACTTCCAGGTATTGAAATAAGCCTGCATGGCTGCATCGAATGCCTGGGTTCCGACGGCTTTTTCGAGCCATTGGGTGCATTGCGCCGTTTTGTAATACACCATTAAACCATAAGATATAGGTGTATGCAAATTGGAGTGTGTATCTGGCGGAATATTGGTGTGTTCCTGATCGAGCAATCGAATACCCGATTCCTGCACAGGCCCATATTTATCTGAATTGTATAGCCATTTTGGCAAACCAACCAAATCAAATCCATCCTGGTAAAATTCATGCATATACCTTTGCTCATAATAAGAATTGAGCCCCTCATCCATAAACGGATGATCCCGTTCATTCGTTGCCAATATGCCATAAAACCAATTATGTCCTACCTCGTGGGTAATCACTTCGTCCAGGGATTTTGCATCTGGTTCATTCCCAATTACGGTGATCATCGGGTATTCCATGCCGCCGCCTGCACTCAATGCCGAATGTACAGCGGT
>CAIVGO010000386.1 GCA_903905445.1 uncultured Bacteroidota bacterium | reverse complement strand
ATTGCCTTGCTGCTAAGTTATTTAGGTATGGATATTAATGCAGGGTCGCGGGCAGCACATCGTGAAATGGATTGAATAAAAAAACGAGTTGATGGGGAAACGCCTGTCGGCTCGTTTTTTTTGTAACGCGGGTGGAACCCGACGGATGGAATTGAACCTTCGGAATTCTTTTGTTAGTTTTTTTGGGTTGAGGAAAACCTTTTGTACGTTTGTACAGAACTGAACAACAGCAATTTATACCAGAAGAAATTCGAAAAGACGCGTTTCAAAAAAATGCCTGCTACAAACCCTGTTGTTTGTGTATAAAGCGACCGCTGGCCATTGATTTCTTTCCATAAATTGAACCACCTCAATACTAATAAATTGAATGAAATGAACCTTAAACCCACCATTATCCCCAACCTAACACCACTCCGTGGATTTGCAGCCTTATTTGTAGCCATTTTTCATTTTGACGCTGTGATTGCAAACTTTGTAAATCAACAACAGACAATGCTCCTTGGAAAGTGTTATTTAATGGTAGATTTATTTTTTATCATGAGTGGCTTTATCATGCTGCATGTTTATGGTTCAACGTTTTCACAATCCGTTCCTAAAAGAGATTTTTTTAAATTTATTGGAGCACGATTTGCCCGAATATATCCGCTTCATTTTTTTACGTTGCTACTTTCGGTTGTCATGTTTTATGCATTACAGGAACCAGCAAGCCCAGTAAATGATCCATTCGCAATACCAACGCATTTACTGCTTTTACACTCCTTTGGTATTCATAACATTTTTACATGGAATGTCCCTTCTTGGAGTATTAGTGCAGAGTGGTGGGCTTACATGATATTCCCTTTATTGGTTTTGTTTTTGGGCAAATATAAAAAAACGGGTGTTGCTCTACTTTCAATTTTATCAATAACTTTATACTTTTCCATACTATATCTTTTGCCGAGGGAGAATCCATTTGTACCTGGGTTGCCCGTTCCGCATGATTTAAACGTAACTTATGACTATGGTTATATTAGAGGGATCGCTGGCTTTATTGCAGGAATGATCACCTACCTTGGTTTTAAGCAACAGGAAATCGTAAAATATTTTAGTACGGACGTTGCAAGTATTTTATCCATACTTACCACCACGCTTTTATTTCATCTTGGTGCGAATGATTTAGTTATTGTACTGTCCTTTATACTTTTAGTTTTAACAATTGCTTCAAATCAAAAAGGCATATATCAGCTTTTTCAATTCAGACCACTTCAATATTTAGGAGATATTTCATACTCCATTTATTTAACGCATGGTATTGCGATGTTCTTAATAGCCACTCCAATCATTACAAACCTGGGATATGTTTATAAAGGCCCAGGAAGTTTACAAATTCCATTTTTTACAGGACTGTGGGTTTGTGCCCTATATCTTCTTGGAATCGTGCTTATTTCATCTGTATCCTATAGATTCATTGAAAGGCCATGCAGAAGGTGGTTAAATGAAAAATTTAACAATTAGACTTAGTCTACTGATGTTTTAGAATATTTTCCGTACCCCATTTCTCCATTTCAAGTAGCAATGGGGACAGACTTTTTCCAAGTTCAGTTAAGGAGTACTCAACCCTTGGCGGTATTTCCTTGAATTGCGCCCTTGATATCAAACCATCCAGTTCGAGCTCTTTTAACTGCTCTGTTAAAACCTTTCTGGAAATCGTAGGAATTCGAGCTGAAATTTCACCAAAACGTTTTTTCCCTGGTTTTAGGCAGTATAAAATGATTGGTTTCCACTTACCGCCAATTAGTTGAATCAAACCTGTTACAGGGCATTTGATTTCTGGTATTTTATCGTCTTTAGTTACCATTACGTTACTACTTTTTTGATTGTTACACAAAGGTAACCTGTTTCAAATTGAAACTAATGTTAGTTACTTTGCGGAACAAAAGTAGTTGTTAATTTTAAAAACACAAAAAATGAAATCTTTGAAATTCATCGTATTCATTACGATCATGGGTGCTTTCACAATGATGCAAGCACAAAACCTTCCAACAGGAAATGCGTGGGCCGTTACTCAAAATAAAGACGTAACAGTACACACCTACATGAGTCCGGCATCTATGTTTGCGAATACGAGTCATGTAATAGAGTTAAAAAACGAACTCTTTATTGTTGATGGACAATTCTTTGCCCCTTATGCGCTTGAATTGAAAAAATTCACCGATTCATTCGGAAAGCCTGTAACAAGGATTTACATTAGTCATGACCATCCTGACCACTACATTGGTTTTGGTGATGCCTTTCCGGATGTAAAAGTGTATGCTTTGGCTGAAACCAAAGCCTCCATTGAGCAAAATGGGCAAAGCGTTCTGGAGCAAAGACAAGCTCAATTTGGGCCTATGATTGCGACTAAACTAAACAAGCCCTCTGTAATTCAGCAGCCCGGTGCGGAAACAATTGGAAATGTCAAATTCATATTTGAAAAATCTGTAAATAACGAATCGGCTGTTTCACTCGTAATCAAACTTCCTGAACTAGGCGTGTATATTGCGCAAGATATTGTTTACAACAAGATTCATCTTTTCATAGAAGGTGATACAAAGGGTTGGGAAAAAGCCATCCGTAAAATCACGAAAGAAAAGGCCTATAAAATAGTTTTATCCGGGCATGGGAAAGAAGGTGGGAAAAATCTACTAAAAGAAAACCTTGACTACTTGGCTTTTGTGAACAAGACCATTTCAGGCTCCAAAAATAAATCAGCATACAAAGAGGTTATCATGAAGCAGTATCCTGATTATGCCGGTGAACAATTGATTGACATATATCTGAACTATTATTTAAAGCCAAAACATTGGATTAAGTAATTGAACGAATGCCTTATAGCCTGTAAATGGAGTATGGTTATTGGCCATACTCCATTTTTTTTGTTTATGATGGAGCAATCTGAAATTAAAAAAACAGGAGTTACAACCGGCTTTATACTTCGCGCTGCTTACTTTTGTACATGGCCTTCGGCCTAAATCATTGAAAATTAGCGCTCAGTATGACAATATATTCTGCCTTTCAGGCGGCGTTTAGTATAGTTCATTTGCCACTACATCCCCCCCTGTAGATATCGCTACTAATCTTCAAAAGTTGCCGAGCCTGTGATGAAAAAAACAAATATCTTGTTGGCTCAAAAAGTAGACATGGGTATATTACCGATTTTGAGAACCGGTATAGAACCGAGTTTAAAAGATGCTGAGTTTTTTTGGACCAACAAAAATGCTAGTGGTCTTTTTCTTTGCCATTCACCTTCCAGAAAGCATCGGGTATTATCAAACAGGTAATGATCAATTTTGGGGAAGCATAATAATGCTACTCATCCAGTTTCTATTGATTGCGTGGACCCGGATGTATACCCGGATTTAATTAGACTTGAAGGATAGAAGGATGGGTAAAAATTGATTTTCAATGAATTAGAAGCCTAGTGTTTTCATAGCCACTTTATGTGGTCCACATAGAACTTATCCTTATATTTTATACGCGGCCTACGCTTCAATGTATTTTTATTTAGTGGTTCGGTTTGGGAGACCAGGTGGCCCCCGGGGTAAAGGCGCGCTGGGAAAAATCCAACATGTGTATCAGCAACTCTATAACGACCGTGCAAACATTAACGGATAGTGGTAAATGAACAACCGTACCCTGTTTACCGATATAAATCCATGCTTCTCCGATAATATTTTTCAATTTGAAATCAAGTTAAAACCTTTGACGAACTGCATTGTCAATGGGAGTTAACCTGTTAAATGTTTTTAATTCCCATATAGCCAATCTTTACCCCCCCATAAATCTGAAATACAATTATTTTTTAACTTTAAAGGCAAACATCATGTCGAACAAATTTCTCAAAATAGTATGCATCCAATTAATTCTAATTGGAACATTTTCAACAACGCAATGCCAAACAGGGGTTTATAGTCTAAATGGTGGATCATCTAGCCAATCCAATCAAACCTATGCAGCAACGATAACAAACCAATCTGCTGTTTATGTTCTGAATTCTGGAGTTTTGACTTTGGCTAATTGTACACTCACTAAGACAGGTGACGCTTCAAATGTTGATAATAGTAGCCAATATGGAGTAAATGCCGGATTATTGGTTACAAGTGCCGGAAATGTATCTATAACCGGAAGTTCGATTACAACCAATGCATCCGGTGCGAACGGAATGTTTGCCACCGGGACAAATTCTACTATTGTTATGACAGGAGGAAGCATTGATGCAAGTGGAACAAGCGCACATGGAGTAGATGTTACTTATGGAGGTAGCATAACATTAAATAATGTAAATGTCACCACACATAGTGATAATTCTTCTGCTATAGCAACCGATTTTGGAGGTGGTACCGTTACTGTTAATGGAGGAACTATACTTACTGCAGCCACAGCCTCCGGTTCTCATTCGGCAGGAATATACTCAACCGGCATCATTACTGTAAATGATGCCAATGTCACTTCCACGGCAGATGCAGGAGGGGTAATAGACGGAGCAAACAGCATTATCATTAACAATACCTCCTTAAAAGGTAAAACTGAGGGGATTATGATTTGGAAAACCTTTCCCGGCTCAGGAAACGCAACCGTTACGATGACCGGAGGCTCATTAACTACAAGTGAGGGGGATGCTTTTTATTTCAATGGTGGCACAGGTAACTCAGCATCCGGGACAGTAACCGTTAAAAATGGTGCAAGTATCAGCACAGGGACGGGGAATTTGATAAATGCTGTTAGTCCTGCAAATGCAACTTTTATAGTTGAAAATTCGAATCTATCTGGCAACATCATTTCCACCGGAAGCAGTACAATTAGTACAACTTTGCGAAACACTGCCTTCCTTACTGGATCTATAAACAACTCAAATACAGCAACTTTGGTCATATTAACCATGGACTGTAGCAGTATATGGACAGTAACTGCAACTTCTCACATTAATGGATTGATTACCAATCCATGCATATCAGGATCGTCTGTGTCAAATATTATAGGAAATGGCAACAATGTTTATTATAACCCCAGTACCAATCCGGCTCTTGGAGGTTTAACATTTTCCTTAGTATCCGGTGGTTTTTTATTGCCTGAAGGTTCCGTAGGAGTAACTGATGTTTCAGGAAGTGAATTTCAAATAACAACCCTTCCAAATCCATTTTCAAATGAGGTACAATTATCAATTCGTTTAAATCAAAATTCAGACATAAAATTAGTAATGACAGATATTTTAGGTCAAGTTGTTAATTCAGAAACATTTAACAACCAATTTTCTGGAATTTTCGAGTCAAAACTTTCTTTATTAGACAATTTGCAACCAGGCGTATATCTCTTGCAAGTTCAGATAATTAACAAAGAGGGGACTTATTTACAGACAAAAAAATTATTGAAGCGCTAAGAAATCTGCTGTTTGGAAATTTTAGACGGTAGCCTTATCTTTACCTTGGCGTCTAACCAGTACAAATATCGATTCAAATAAAAAAATGAAAACGTTTTCAATCTTAATCCTGGCAGTTATTATTGCAATTTTTTCTTCTTGCAATAAAGAAAATTCTGCGGATCCCCAAACACCCACTTATGTCAAAGGGAAAAATCGTTTCATCGTAAAAGTTGATGGTGACGATCGGGAATATTTTGTACATGTTCCAAACGGATATGCAGGTTCGTCGCCTACTCCGGTTGTTTTTATGTTGCATGGTACAAATGGAAATGGAGCAGATTTTTATACCAATTCTGGCTGGAAAGAAGTAGGCGAAACAGAAAATATAATCACCGTTTTCCCTTCTTCCTGGAAGTACTGTATTACAGAAAATGGGCAAACTTTTCCAAACACAGAAAAGTGGAATGCGCTACCACTAAACTGGGCACCTTGTGCTGGGGAAACAGTTAGAGACGATATTAAATTTTTAAAAAGCATCATTGCGGAACTTAATTCAAAATTTAATATTGACAGTAAAAGGATTTATTTGGTCGGTTTTTCTAATGGAGGAACCATGGCGAGTAAATGCTCTTATGAAATGAGTGATATATTTGCAGCAATTGTAGAAAGTGCTTCTTCCTCCTTCGGGCTGCAACCAAATCCACTTCGAAAGTTACCGATCTTACTTCAACGCGGTAATGAAGATTACGGTCCAGGCGGAACGGGGCCAACCGCTCCGATGACTTCACTGTCAACTTTGTTAACGGACTCTTCAACTACGCTTTTACAAGGGCAGCTTTATAAATTTTCGCAAACAAACGTTTACTATTTTGGGTTAAACCCGAATTTTACCATTTCCGGAGATGTAAATTCTGTTGTAAAAGCTACGTACACTTCTAATACGCCCAATGAGCCTTTGAATGTATACACTGTTGCTTTGATTAAAGGTTTGAAACATGCTTATCCAACTGGAGCGGCGGCCAGCAATTGGGCATGGTTAAAACTATACACTTTACCTTAAGCGCCCATAAAACATCAAACAAAATGAAAAAAACTTTACTCATCAGTTGTCTTCTGATGCTTTGTTCTGGCTACATGGTTGCTCAATGTGGCGCAAATGAAGTTAAAGTGAGCGTCCAAATTTTGACCGATAATTGGGGCGAAGAAACGTCCTGGACGCTGACCGATCTTATGGGCACGGTTGTCCTTCAAGGGGGGCAGGGTGGTGTTTACGCAGCCAACGCAAGCTATGCTGACAGCATCTGCGTTCAAGCGAACGCTTGTTTGTTTTTTGAGATTTCTGATACGTATGGAGATGGCATTTTGGCTCCTAACGGGTGTATGCTTTATTTGAACGGAACGCTTGTCTACAGCGGTGCCAATGACATTGGATCCTACGCCAAGACCGTTGTGAATTGTTCGGACTCCTGCGGGAATGTGCTTAGTGCCTTAAATGCGCTTCAAGCCCATATCAATGCAACTATTACGCTCACCCCTGCTGAATTGACACTGACTAAAAATGTATTCACGCTATTCCCGGAATGTCTGGCCAGCAGTGCGTCTAATATATTGCTATCAAAAAGTGTGGTTGACGATTATGATAACAAAGTTGGGGCACTTTTTACCACGCCCAGCACCCAAAACGGCTTTTCTAAGAATCCTGCGGCTGCACCAGGCAGGGAACTAGAACGGGCTATGTTGGCCCTGCAACAAGGCATATTCGATCATGTATTCTCCCCCGCTGTTTATGGAACTTATCCGCAATACATAAATGGTTGGAAATATGGCACTTCTAATACTTTCCCTGGATATGTTGCCCCGCCAGCAGATTCATCTATTGGTAAATCGGTACTAATTCGTGCAAATTTTGAAGACCCAGACGGAATGAATCCGTACTTCGATATTAATCAGGATAGAATGGTGCATGCGCTTCGTCCGACCGGCCTGTATTTATCTCCAGGAAGTATAGTCAGCGTTATGGTACCCGACAGTTTGGTTGGCCAAGACTATTGGGTTAGGGTGGGTTCCCATGATTGGGACTTGACCGATCGTCCCGATTATAGACGATTTGACCGGATATCTAAGAAATTTGCGATCGATTCAACTACCATTGAAGTGTTCAATCCCTTTGGAGGCGCGATTTCTATCCTTGTCCCCTACGGCGCGAACGATGGTATTGTCGAGGTCCGGGTGCACAATGGTGTGGAAGCCCCCTTCTTTTCCTTGAAGTCGTTTTATGAAACTCCTGATTTCGACGCTGAACTAAGCAAACCCGGCCCCTGGGCTGTTTTTGAAACAGACAATGTGATGTTTACCATTCCGAAGCATTCCATTGTGCCTGGCCAATATGATCTCAAGCAAGCCCTGGTGGACTGGGAGCAGGCTGTAAGGGGCGTTAATTCCATTTTGGCCCGACAGATCATTCCAGACAAGCACAATATGTACATGATTGCCGATGTAGATATCCGGGTGGGTGTTTATTCAATTGGTTATCCTATGTCGAACACGCCGCTTAATTATAGCGATGTACCTGGCCCGGCTTATTTTATAAACGGCCCGGGACCGGATGATGAGGTAAACTTTCATGAAACAGGGCATGCACTGGCGATCTCCAAATTTGCGGGTGAAGAGGAGGCTTTGGTCAATTTTCCGTACATCATGGCTTTGAATTATGGCCTGGGGACTGACTTGAATGAAGCCGTGAATTATAGCTTTGTCCCGAATACGTTTGACATCGACAAGACCGCTACCCATCGAATGGTTTCGAATACATTTGGCTCGAAAAGAGATATTTCAAATACAACAAAAGACGAAGTACGCTACCAGCACAGAGGGTACGGGCACTATTTTGAAATCGTCAATATCCTTGGATGGTGTCCACTTAGAAATTTCTGGAAACAGGAATCGATTGACTTTGAGCAAGGGATCAACCAAGGGATCAATGACCAGGATATTGACGGGAGGATACTTAGAATGTCTGTTGCAGCGCAAGCAGACCTGCGCCCCTTGTTTCATGTTTTTGGAATTCTTCCGCAAGATTCCGTTGCGCTGCAAGACACCATGGCTCAGTTAGGTGTTCTGCCTTCGCTTGCGCTTTACAATAGGCTGCAAGCTTATTTCGACCTGATTCCCAAGGACAACGCGGCATTCGTCAATTACGCTTTGTCTGTATATCCAGAACTCTACTCGGAGGGCCCAACAGCCGATCCTGATTACGGGTCAGGATGGCATTACCTGAAATCATTAAATTACGATGCGGCCGAAGCCCAAAAACTTACCAATATTCTACAATCCATCCTAGACCGCTATTATCCAGATGGTAAACCGGCAGGCAATGGTGAGCCGGACGTTTGCTGCTTGCTGGACACTATGCAAATCAAGCGGGTGGATGAGGCCGTGATCGTGACGGGAGGCGTACAACCTTATGACATTTCAATTGACACTACTGGAAATGTTGTGATGGTATCCGCGGTAGATTACGATGGATGCACCTCTACGAAACAGTTCATCTTAAGTAGTTTGACAGAAGCAGTT